>DASQPM010000335.1:0-8967 GCA_035643935.1 Pyrinomonadaceae bacterium
ACCTTCGCTTGATCATCGCGCCTGACATGGGGCGTACTCCTGAAATAAGAATCGACCGACTAGAACGGATAGCAGGTCTTTTCGTTAAGGCTGGATTGCGCATGCGTCGCGATCTTCGGCGGATGGACGACAAGTTGAACATACTGGTGGATCATCGAATTCAGAACGAAGAGAGATTTGTAAGAAACGAGGCAAGACTGGCCAGATTGGCAGCGAGAACTGATGCAAAATTTGCTATGGTCGCTGACCTGCAAGTGATAACGGAGAAAAAGTTTGCCGAGGTCGCTCAGTTTCAGGCGATAACGAATAAAAACTTTGCCGAACTAATACACGTTTTGAGAAAAAAAGAAAATGGAAACTCTTCACTGGATCATCGGTAGGTTGTTAAACATTAAAGCGAAAAAGAACCACGTCGCCTTCCTGCATAATGTAGTCCTTGCCCTCCAACCTTGTCAGGCCTTGTTCGCGCGCGGCGACGTGAGAACCTGAGCGCATGAGGTCTTCATAGCTGATCACTTCGGCGCGGATAAAGCCGCGTGCGATATCGGAATGAATTGCACCGGCGGCGTCTTGCGCGCGCGAACCCTGGGGGATCGTCCAGGCGCGTACTTCTTTTTCGCCTGCGGTCAGAAATGACATCAAGCCAAGGACGCGATAGGCGCTCTGGATCAGTTGATCCACGCCGCTGCTCTTCGCCCCGAGCGATTCCAGATACTCGCGCCGCTCTTCAGGGGCCAGACCCACGAGATCCGCCTCCAATTGCGCGCAGATTACGATGCACTCAGAGCCTTCGCTCGCCGCGACTTCATTAATCACCCGCACGTGCTCGTTATCATTGGGCGCGGTGAGTGTCGCTTCGTTAACGTTAGCCGCGTAAATGGTCGGCTTCATCGTCAATAGGAAATAGTTCCTGGCAATGGCACGCTCATCCTCGCTCAACGACACGCTCTTGGCCGGCTGAAACTCTTCCAGCGCCGGCTGCAATTTGTCGAGTACCTCAAATTCGGCCCGCGCAATCTTCTCCCCACCCTTTGCGCCCTTCTGCACGCGCTCGCGGCGGCGCTCGACGGTTGCGAGGTCGGCCAGCGCCAGCTCGATCTGGATCGTTTCAATATCTCGCCTGGCATCGATGGCCCCATCGACGTGGACGATATTCTCGTCTTCGAAGCAGCGCACAACCTGAATCATCGTGTCGGTTTCGCGTATGCTCGCGAGAAACTGGTTGCCGAGCCCTTCACCTTTCGACGAGCCGCGCACCAGTCCGGCAATGTCGACGAATTCAACACTGGCGGGAACGATGACGCTTGTCTTCACGATCTTTGCGAGTGGCTGCAGGCGCTCATCGGGCACCGTGACGACGCCGACGTTCGGCTTGCTGGTGGAGAAAGCGTAGTTCGCGGTCACGGCGGAAGTCTGCGCAGTCACCGCATTGAAAAGCGTGGTCTTGCCAACGTTTGGCAAGCCCACGATACCTGCTCGTAACATTATTTTCCCTCGGCTTTGAAACTAACTGAAATTATCGCGTCGCGCAAATTAGTGGCACAGACTTCAGTCTGTGTTCGTTGCGGAGTGACAGACTAAAGTCTATGCCACTTTAGACTAGCAGAAGAATTGATCTTTCCGCCGCAAACTAACAGTTTGTGCTACGACTTCGCGTATAATCCGCCGCAGTAATTATTCTCGATGATAAAAGGACGCAGACGGGGCAATCGTTTCGCCCTTAACCCGTCTACAACTGCTTGATCATTTCACTTGCGCTCCTGCTTTTAGTAACGGCCAGTGGCACGCTGGCCACTTATGCTTACGATGACGTCGGGAATTTTCCGGCGCGCCTTTGCACCGGCGCCTGCACGGCAATCGCTGCTCTTGGCTTGATCGGCTTCATCGTCGCATCGTTTTTCGGACTCACCCCGCTCGCAATTGTTCTCACGCTTGTGGTGCTCGCCGCTCCGCTTGCCCTTCTCAAAAATTCGCATCGCAGAGTCGTTGTGCAGCAGGATGTGACGAAGGCCTGGCGCAGGGTGCGTGATTGCATCTCGCACCCCAGCCGAATTCCACTTGGTTATACGCTCTTCTACGCAATCATCGGCGTAATCCTGTGGCGCGCCTTTCAACGCGCAATGATCGACTTGCCTGAAGGCATTTATACTGGTGTACTCAACAACTTCGGTGACTTGCCGTTTCACATTAGCGTGATTACCAGTTTCGCTTACGGAAATAATTTTCTGCCCGAAGATCCAACCTATGCTGGAGTTCGTTTTACCTATCCGTTTCTGACTGATTTTGTCTCCGCGATCTTTCTACGCTGCGGTGCCGACTTGCGCCAATCAATGTTCATTGAAAACTTTGTGCTGGCGCTCGCTTTTGTGGGCGTGCTTCACCGTTGGGCGCTTGAACTTCTGCGCGATCGTTTGGCGGCTTTGCTCACCCCCATACTAGTTTTTCTAAACGGGGGTTTTGGTTGGGTCTTATTGTGGCCCGCGATGCAGAAACACAACAGCACCGCCGAACTTCTGAAAGCCCTACCCGTTTCGTTTACGGTCATCCCGGAAACAACCTGGCGCTGGGGCAACGCGGTGTCGGCGTTGCTAATTCCACAGCGTGGCTTCCTGTTGGGGTTGCCGCTGGCCGTGATCGTGTTTACGCAATGGTGGCTGGCGACGGGAGACACGGAGACGCGGGGACAGGGGGACGCGGAGAACAAAAACAAATCTGAGAAGTCCAAAAGGCAAACCAAAAAGCGAGGCGCCGCGAAACAGGGCCATCTCCGCGTCTCCCTGTCTCCGCATCTCCGTGTCTCTCCTATTCATCGCATGATTGCCGCCGGCATCATCGCCGGTTTGTTACCACTGGTCCATGCGCATAGTTTCGTCGTGGTCATGGTTGTGGGCGCGTGCATCGCGCTATTGCAAAGACGTTGGCGCGAATGGATTACCTTCGCAGTCGTCGCTTCTGCGATCGCATTACCGCAAATATGGTGGTCCACTCATCACAGCGCGGTCAATGCGGCTAGGTTTTTTGAATGGCAGTATGGCTGGGACCACGGGAAGGAAAATGCGATTTGGTTTTGGCTGAAGAATGCCGGCCTCTTTATTCCGCTGACTATTGTGGCAGTTTCATGGAGAGGCAAACATCCGCTTGTTTCGCGACGCTTACTCCTGTTTCTAGCGCCTTTCAGTTTATGCTTCATCATCCCCAACGTCCTGAAGATGGCGCCCTGGATCTGGGACAACATCAAGGTGCTTTTTTACTGGTGGGTTGCTTCGGCTCCGCTGGTTGCCATCCTGCTGGCGCGGTTGTGGCAGAAGGGCTTTGCGCAAAGATTTTTGGCGTTAGTTTTGTTCGCTTGCATTACTCTGGCCGGCGCGCTTGATGTGGGCGCAATTGCGATGCAGTCAACTAAGTATCAAGTGTTTGATTCCGCTGGCGTAGGGTTCGCGGAGTTGGTAAAAGAGAAAACAGAACCCCGAGCACTGATCATTCATGCGCCGGTGCATAATCATCCCGTGTTCCTAACCGGAAGACGATCGCTGATGGGTTATCCCGGACACATTTGGACGCATGGCCTGGATTACACTCAACGTGAAGCGGAAATCAAAAGGATTTATGCGGGTGGATCAGATGCGCCCTTATTGCTGCAAAAATATGGCGTGCAATATGCCGTCGTCGGGCCGCACGAGCGGGATCTGCTGACTGTTAACGATCAATTCTTTTCCCGATTTCAGGTGATAGGAGAAGTTGGTGGGTACCGCCTCTACAAAATCACGCAACCGTAAGCAGAGCAATCAGGAGATAGCGACGCAAATGAGTGTTGCCGATTCGCCTGCAGCCGGCGTTAACGAGCATCTCGATATTTCGGAACCCGCATGGCGCATTGCAGGCGTTTCGATCTTTGTGGTGGCGGCTTTCCTGAGGCTGTACGATCTCAACCTTGTGCCGCTCCACCATGACGAAGGAGTCAACGGAAATTTTCTAGTCCGGCTCGTGCGCGACGGTTTCTACCAATACGATCCGGCAAACTATCACGGCCCGACTTTGTACTATTTCGCGGCTGTTTTTCCCTGGTCATTGCGACTGTTCTTTGGCAGCAGCGCACAAAATGGTTATGGGCTGACCACGATTGCAATCAGGATGGTGCCGGCTCTTTTCGGTCTCGCAACCGTAGGCTTGATATTCACCTTGCGGCGAAATCTCGGGACCATTGCGACACTGGGCGCGGCGTTACTGCTGGCAATTTCACCGGGGGCCGTTTACCTGTCGCGCTACTTTATCCATGAGACGCTGTTTGTTTTCTTCACTCTGGGTCTGGTGGTCGCGACCCTGAAGTTCTATGAACAGGCGCGGCCGCGTTATCTAATACTCGCTTCCATTTCGGCCGCGCTGATGTTCGCAACCAAAGAGACTGCGATCATATCGGTGGGCGTGTTGCTGATCGCGCTGATTATCATCCTCGTTTATCGTTCGTTCATTTGGACACCAGGCGCGAACGCCGGAAAAAGAAAGAAGAAGAGCAAACGTTCCACGGCCGGCAATTCATTAACCAACTTCATTGAGCGTGTTGGCGGGCCCGGGAAGTTAGCGACCTGGATAGTGGTAGCGCTGCTCATATTTGTCGCCGTTAACGTGCTCTTCTACTCTTCATTCTTCAAAAATTATCCCAAGGGTGTTTACGATTCGCTCAAGACTTTTCAGTTTTGGACGAAGACCGGCAAAGAGGCTCACAAGCATCCAAAGGTTACATATTTTTGGTGGTCGCTGCTGCAGGAGTCGCCGCTGCTTGTTCTTGGTGCAATCGGCGCGGCAGTTGCGGTGTTGAAACCCGTGAAGTTGTTTGCGCTGTTTTCAGCGCTTTGGGCCTTCGGACTTCTTGCTGCGTATTCTTTGATCGCTTACAAGACGCCCTGGCTCAGCCTGAATTTCATTGTACCTCTAGCGCTTACGAGCGGCATCGCAATCGAGTGGCTCTATGAAGAACTCGTGCGATGGGAAATGGGCAAGCGTACCCGCTGGTACGCTCTGGCCGGCATCCTGCTGATAGCCATTGGACCGTTGCCTGGGCTCGCCAGGATATTCGATCAGATAGTAGCGCTCGATCCCTGGCCTGGTTTGCTTCCCGCTCTCAAGCAAACACAAATTCATGGAAAGACCTTTATCCCCGGCTATCAGACAATCGATCTCAATTTTATCAACTACGACAACGACAATCGCTATTACGTTTATGTTTATGCGCACACGCGCCGGGAGACTCTCAAGCTTGTCGACGAAATAAATATTATCGCGCAGCGCAGTCACCAGGGAGCCGCCGCCGGCGTCACGATAGTTTCACCCGACTATTGGCCGTTACCGTGGTACTTGCGCGACTACAATCGCATCGGTTATTACGGACGAATTACGCCGTCGAACGAGCCGATGATTCTGGCTTCTACAAATCAGGCGGCGGAAGTCCAAGCCACTTACGGCGATCGTTATGTGCAGGTTCGATCTGGTTTCAACTCTGAAGGAAGTTTTCCCTTGCGACCGGGAGTCGACTTACTGCTCTACGCGAGAAGAGAATTGCTGCCCTGAGCATGGCCCATCACGATGCGAAGCAAAGCATAGTCAGCTATGAATAGTTTTCGTCCCTTTCTGATCATTGCGCTGGTGTTGCTGGTGGCAGCTGCCGGCACGGCGTTACTGCTAAGATCAAATCAAAGAGGAGATTCTTCTTCACGCACTACCATTACCCAGTCGCCTGACTACGCGAACAAGAACGCCTCAGCAAATACAGTTGTTACCTTAGAAGAGTTTGGCGATTATCAGTGTCCGCCGTGCGGTCAACTTCACCCGACCCTAAAGAAGTTGAAGCAGGAATATGGCGACCATCTGAACTTCATTTTTCGCAACCTGCCCTTGACCAAGATCCATCAGAACGCACTCGCAGCGGCGCAGGCGGCAGAGGCGGCGCGCATTCAAAACCACTTCTGGGAAATGCATGATTTGCTTTATGAGAATCAGGGCCTATGGAAGGATGACATTAATCCGCGCTCAATCTTCATCAAATTTGCCACGGATCTTGGTCTGAACACTGTGCAGTTCAGCCGCGATTTGGACGACAAGCAGGTCCAGATGCGCATCGAAGCCGATGTGGACGCGGCTGCCAAACAAGGCATCGATGGAACACCAACCATTCTAATCAACGGCCGCAAACTGCGGGCTGAAATGACCACGCCGGACGGTGTGCGCAAGGGAATTGAGCTAATGTTGTCCGGAGGAATCACTCCCTCTCCCTGAACCGCCGAAAGGCTTACGCCGCGAGCACTTTTCGTTAGGGCTCCGCGCACGTCGCTTAAGCACCCAAACGTAACTTTGCTGTCCACTTCAATAACCGTTCCTAACCTCAAGTTTTAGTTGACATTCTAAGCAACTCGCACTTATATTGGCACACCCTCGCGCGGTCCCTTGATTGGGGTTAGTCTGTTGGCGCCAGGGCCCTGGAAACAATAGACTAATTCGCGCATGTTCAAACTGAAACGCCTCGAGATTACCGGCTTTAAATCCTTTGCGGACTACACCGAAATTCTCTTCACGGGTGACGGGATTACCGGCATTGTCGGGCCAAACGGCTGCGGCAAAAGCAATGTTGCCGACGCGATTGCCTGGGTCCTCGGCGAGCAACGGGTAAAGCATTTGCGTGGCGGCGAGATGAAAGATGTGATCTTTCAAGGCTCGCGCAATCGCCCGGCCAGCGGCATGGCCGAAGTCGTCATGCACATGGTGCGCGATGAAGTAATCGAGCATGAACCTGATATCGAAGACATCGATTCTACCCTCGAGCAGATCGACGAGCGGGTCATAGACGTCGATCTCATTACCGGTTCGGAGGTAATCGCGGACGTTCAGGAGCAAGTGACTGCCGGCGCTGAGGAACCAAGTGAAGCGCTGGCGCCAGCTGATGGCGCGGTTCCGACAGTCGTCGCTGACTCAGCGATCGCACACAAGACTCAACACAAGCGTCACTGGCGTCGAAGAAACCTGGCGCTCGAATTTGCGCCGGGTGAAGCCGTATCGGTGACGCGTCGCCTTTATCGTTCCGGTGAAAGCGAGTATCTGCTCAACGACAAACTGTGCCGGCTGCGCGACATTCAGGATCTCTTCTCGGGAACCGGACTCGCCGGCGGACATTACGCAATCATCGAGCAGGGAAGAATCGGCCAGATTCTCTCCGCCAAGCCGATGGACCGCCGCACGATCATTGAAGAAGCGGCCGGCATCACCAAGTTTCGCGTACGGCAGCGCGCCGCGGAAGCCCGGCTTGAATCTGCGCGCGGAAATCTTTCGCGCATCTCCGACATAATTTCCGAAATCGATCGCCAGGTTAACAGCTTACGACGTCAGGCCGCGAAAGCGCGTCGCTATCGCGTGTTTCGTGAAGAGCTGCGCGAGTTGCTGAAGCGAGTGTTTGTCGCTGAAGAACAAAAGCTGACTGCTTTGCTCGAAGACACCGTCGCAAAGTTGGAAGAAGCTACCTCTCTGGAACGCCGCGTCGCTGAAGAGCTCGCGAGACAGGAAGAAGACGCGCGCACGGCGACTCAGGAAGCGAGAAAAACAGAAGACGATTTGGCAGCTGCGCGCGCTGCGGCTGCGGAAGCGGTGTTGCGGCGTGACCGGCAAACACGCGAGCGCGCTTATCAGGAAGAACAGGTGATTTCGCTCGAGAAACGAAACGGCGAAGTTGCCGCAGAAATTGCCGCACTCTCCGAACGCCTGGTCCTGGTGGAATCGGAATGCAAGCGCTTGCAGGAAGACGATGCAAGGTTACGAAGCGAAGCCGATCAAAGCGCTGCGAGCTTAAGCGTCGCAGAAGAATCGTACGCCGGGAAGCTGGCATTGGCCGCCGGAGCGGAGGCGGAGATCGAAAGTGCGCGCGCAGACTTGCTGCAACATACGGCAGTTGCCGAACGCCTGCGAGAGATTGCGCGGCAACTGGAAGGTACGCTGGAACGGTTGGCCGTGCAGGCGCAGGGCCTGGCCCATGAAGGTGAGCGCGCCGCAACGCAACACGCCGAACACCGCGCGGCGGCCGATGTTTTTAGCGTTGAGATTAATGCCGCCCGGGAACATATCGCTGAACTCAATGCTGAGCGCGAACGCGCGGTTGATGCGGTGGTCCAGGGACACGAAGCGGTCAGCGATACCGAAGCCGAGCTGACTCGTGTGCGCGATGAACATTCGCGCACCAGGCATAGGCTCGAAAGTTTGAAGGAACTTGACGATCGCCGCGCGTACTACTCGTCGGCGGTGCAGTTGATGTTTGCAAATGAAGAGGCCTCGCGCGAATTCCACGTTATCGGCACACTCGCCGATGCGCTTAACGTGGATGCCAAGTGGGAGCGGGCCGTTGAAGGTGTTTTTGGTTCATCGTTGCAGTCGGTTGTCGTTCCCACGCCTGACGATGCTGCGCGCGGGGCACAATGGTTGCGGGAAAACAATGGCGGTCGCGCCAGTTTTCTGGTTGCAGGACTTCATGGCGGCAGTGAGGAAATGAATGCATTGGCATGTCAGGTTGAAGAGCGGCCGGCGCTTTCAATGTCAATCGCGACTGAGCCTGTCGCTGACAATCTGCGCATCGCCGATCTGTTGGGAGCGCCGCGCGAACTTCTTGCAGTACTTCAGCGCACGTTGCCGGAAAAGTTGAATGCGCGCCTGGCCAGCAACCTGGATGATGCGATGGCGCGTTCGCTCGCTACCGGCGAAATGTTTGTAACGCTTAATGGCGATTGGGTGGCAAGTGGGCAGTTTGTCAGCGCCGGCGATGCGCGCGCCCTCGAAGAAGGCGCCGGCCTGCTGACTTTCAAACGCGAGCTGCGCGAGTTGGAAGCGCGCGCGCAAGTGTTAGCAGACGAAACAAAGCTTGCTGAAGACGTTTCCAAACAGGCGCGTGTGCGTCTGGTTGGGCTCGAAGACGCAGTCGTGCTTTTAAACGAAGCG
>DASQPM010000336.1:0-3578 GCA_035643935.1 Pyrinomonadaceae bacterium
CATGTGTCCGCGGGGAATTGCTTCGATGTGAAATCCGTCAATTTCCGTGATGCGGCCTTCGCGCGCTTGTTCGCCAAAACCAAAGATCGTGCCCGCCAGCGACTGTTCGCCGCTATCGCTGACAACTCGCGCGCGTATCGCCGGCAGGAGATCCGAACCGGCGCGAAGATAGCTGGTAGTAACATTAATGCCGCGTTCTTCAGCAATTAGAAAGGCATTGACCACGTTGACGCGAGCGCTGACGTCACGCAGCAAGCCGGCGAGAAACGAACGCGTTACCGGCGCGCCATCAGCGTCGGCGATTTCGCCGGCAAACTCTATGCGCACTTCGCGCACGGCGCTGTCCATGAGTTGAGCATGAAAACGGCCGAGCTTCTCCGCCAATTCCATATAAGGGCGGAGCAGTCCCAATTCCTTTGTTCCGAGCGCGGGAACATT
Source organism: Pyrinomonadaceae bacterium (assembly GCA_035643935.1). Taxonomy (GTDB): domain Bacteria; phylum Acidobacteriota; class Blastocatellia; order Pyrinomonadales; family Pyrinomonadaceae; genus PSRF01. Next base: position 439 of record DASQPM010000336.1, read on the forward strand.
TACTGCACCGCGTAAAGCGCCAGTCAGTAGATAGTCACGCATTTGTTCAGCAACCGTGAAAGCCACGCCCTCCTGAGCTTCTGTTGTTGAGGCGCCGAGGTGTGGAGTTACGATGACTTCATCGAGCGCGAGGAGCGGATGATCAGCGGGCGGCGGCTCTTCGGCGAAAACGTCAAGCGCGGCGCCGGCTACCACTCCCGATTTGATTGCGTCATAGAGCGCGCCTTCGGCAACCAACCCGCCGCGCGCACAATTAATGACGCGCACACCCTTCTTCATTTTTGCGAACGCATCTTTACCGATAATGCCGCGGGTTTCGGCAGTTAACGGCGTGTGCACCGTCAGGAAATCAGCCTCTGCAAAAACCTGATCCAAAGACGCGAGTTCTATTTCCAGATCACGCGCCTGCTCGGCCGCGATGAACGGATCAAACGCAACTATCCGCATCCCGAATGCCCGCGCCCGCAACGCCACGGTCCGACCAATTCGTCCCATGCCGACGACGCCCAGGGTTTTGCCCTGGAGCTCGACGCCCACAAAAGATTTGCGGTCCCACTTACCAGATTTCAAACTGCTGTTGGCTTGAGGCACGCGCCGGGCGAGCGCAATCAAGAGCGCGACCGTGTGTTCGGCGGTTGTGATCGTATTGCCGTCCGGCGCATTCATCACTACGATGCCGCGCGCCGTTGCCGCCGGCACGTCGATGTTGTCAACGCCGACGCCGGCGCGACCAACAACCCGTAGGGCCGTAGCCGTGTCCAGCAAATCGCCGCTGACTCTGGTTTCGCTGCGCACCACCAATCCAGCGCAACCAACAAGCGCATCGCGGAGTTCCGCCAGATCCAAACCAGTGCGTTTCTCTACGACAAAGCCGGCATCACGCAACGGTTGCAGACCACTATCGCTAACATTATCGGCTACAAATATTTTTGCAGAAGTTTTCGACATTAAGATCGGGTGCTTTAGATTGTCTGGTTACAGATTTGAAAGAGGTGGTATCGTAGCAGGCCTGGTCAATTTGCGTCGAGGAGTAGCACGGACTTTAGTCTTGCGTTCGGTTGCAGACCACAGACTGAAGCTATGCCAGGCTGGATTGGAACCCGGCGCCTCGGAAAAGAATGACGGACGGGGTGAAGATCAAGAAGTTCAGAGTACAAGCTTTAGCTTGCCGCCGCCGCAACCCGCAAACTAAAGTTTGTACTCTAAACTTCTTCACATCGGCCCAGCATCGTCGGTTTCTCTTTTCTCATCAAACGCACCGTCTGGCGACCTAACGCCTGATTCTCGCTCATCCTGTCTGGTTGCCGAAGACTTCTCGTTATCTTCCAAGTCCGCAACCGTTTCTTTGCTGGTGGCGTCCGACTCTTTATTCGGAGTGGCAGGCTTGCGACCAATTGATTCGTCCATGACCTATTCCTCTATTAGATATACCAACTAGCCACGACCGCCACGGCGACCAGGACAGCAGCGTACACCCCGGCAACAACATCGTCGGCCATAATACCCAGACCACCGTGGAGAGACTCGAATGTACGAGCGGGGTATGGCTTAACTATGTCAAAAATCCTGAAAAGAACAAACGCGAGGATTGTCGACCACCAGGCCGCACTGAGAACAAGAGGAACCGGGATCAGGGCAATGAATTGGCCAGCCACTTCATCAATCACCACCTTGCTCGGATCTTTTCTACCAGATAGTTTCTCGGTGCGAGACGCCGCCCAGATTCCAAACAGCGTAATTACTACAAGGACAACTAACTCAAAAGCCACCACAGCGTAATAAACATGAAGAAGAGTGAAGTTGCGCCCGGCGGCAGCACCGAAGAAGAGCTTCATGGCGATGCCGCGAACCAAAATATAGACGCCTATGCCGACCAGCGAACCCCAGGTGCCCGGAGCAAGTGGCAGGTAGCCAACGCCGCAAGTTGCGATGGCGAGCGCGAGATAATCTTTCGCTGAGCGCGCGGCTCGAGGTGCGGCAACAGCTTCATCAGCTGTTGTTACTGTCGAATTCAACTCATCGCTGGATTCTTTAATCGCCATGCTGTTGCTCGTAAACTCTATCTTTCTGGACGAAGCCAGTCCATCTCGCTGGTCGGCAAACAGGTTCGGCGTGCGAGTGCAATGGATCAAAGCAGGAGGGCTCTTACGAAGTCCCGGTTGACCGGTATGAATCTTTGGCCCTGAAGGTCAAAAGGGCCGTCACCAGTCCAATCGATCCTCCTCCTAAGATAGTTGTGATGGCCGCCAGTACTGCGATGACGTCAAGACTCAGAGTGGACATTACAAGAACCTCAGCTGCCACGAGTCCAACCGCTATCCCAACTGCCAACCCAATGGATCCTCGAGCATTTAGTAGCGCGACCAAAACCCCGATTATTGCGCCAGCAATTCCGCCATATATCAGTCCCATTATGAAAATCAGAATAATCCAATCACCCACACCACCAATCACAAACCCGTCGCCACTTTCGCGAATCAGCACCGCGCCAAAGATCACTCCGCCCTCCAGCGCCCCTAGAAAGGCTCCGACGAGAGTAGATGTCAGAAATTTCTTCATAGCCATCTGCAAAAGTTGAGGTTGTGTAATTGTGATTGAATAGGCGCAGAAGCTGCTCAACCTGAATGCAGGAACACAGACGACAGTCTACATTACTTTACAATTCGTCCCACCAGATCGTATTGCTGGGCTTCAGTGATAAGCACATTCACCATCTCACCTGAAACCGGCACAAAGCCCTCCGGCGCATCGTTAATCAGAACGCAGCCATCGATGTCCGGCGCCTGAGTTTCCAACCGACCCTGCCAAAGTAGTTCGCTCTCGTTAGCCTCGCCTTCGAATATTACTCGAACCCGCTGACCAACCATTGCTTTGTGTTTTCGCCTGGCAATTCTTGCCTGCGCCTTCATCAAGCGCGCGCGGCGTTGTTTTGCAATCTTTGGATCGACCTTGTTTGGCAGCTCGTGTGCCGGTGTTCCTTCTTCATCGGAATAAGTAAACACTCCAACTCGATCAAATTCGACGTTCTTCACAAACGCCAGCAGCTCTTGAAAGTCTTCCTCTGTCTCGCCGGGAAAGCCGGTGATGAAAGTCGTGCGCACTGCAATTCCGGGCACGCGGTCGCGCACGCGCTTGATCAG
>DASQPM010000337.1:0-12353 GCA_035643935.1 Pyrinomonadaceae bacterium
CCAGGGGTTATGCATCACGAGATTGAGGAACTCGTAACTATTGTTGATCCTGCCGTGCGCCCGCTCGTAACCCAGGCGTTCAAAATCAAGCAAGGATTTGTGCAAGCGCAACAAGACCTGCCGAATATCCGTTAGTTTTTGTTTCGTGCTCTCAGAAATCTGATCTTCAGATGTCACTTGCCCACCACCTCTTTGAATTTCTGCGTGAATATAGATTAACTACACAGCAACGCTTAAGGCAAAGCGTCGCGCATACTTTTTACGGACGTCATCTAATTCATTACCACTCTTGCGTGGTATGATCTCTTGCAATGCCGGCCCCTTTCAGCCTCAGCACCCCACTTGATGATCTCTACAAGTATCGGCTTGCGCATTTCGGCCAAGCACTGTCGCATAAGCTCGCCTTGGCACTGAAAGCCCATTTCGGAAAAAAGAGTTCAGCTGAAGTAACCGTTGAAGACGTGCTCGCATATTTACCGATGCGCTATGAAGATCGCTCGCATCCTGCGCGCATCCGCGACCTCGTTGAAAACATGCAGGCTTCGCTTGAACTGGAAGTAAAAGTTGCCGGCGGTTATCAAGTAAGAAACCGCCGCTCCTTTGGACGTTCTCGTCTTTTCATATTCGAAGTCACTGCCACCGATCCGGAAAGAACCGGACGGCCAGTCGTCGTCTGGTGGTTCGTTTCCGGAGCACACGCCTACGACATCGTCACCTACTACACCAAACGCTTTCAACAAGGCGCGCGGTTTATGACGTTTGGCGCCTGGATCTGGGACAAGCGGCGAGCGACTTATTCACTGCACTTGAACAAACCGGCCGACGAGCTTGAGATGTTGTCACCGCTTGATATTAGCACTGACAAAGAAGACGGCGACGACGATGTTTACGATCCAAAACTAGCCGCGATTCACGTCGGCCGCTGCGTTCCGATTTATCGCAAGCTGGGTGACTTTAGCTCCAAACGATTGCGCGAGATTGTGCACGCAACGCTGGCACTCTTGCCGGACGCGGCCATTCCGGAAACCCTGCCGGCGGAATTACGCCGCCGCCAAAAACTTATCAATCGCAGCGTCGCCTTACGAGCCATTCACTTTCCGACTGACGATACCGCCCTGAAGCTGTACGAACAATCTCGCAGTCCCGCTCATCTTCGTCTTATCTTTGAAGATTTTTTTTGGGTGGTGCTGGCCATCGCTTTGAAGCGCGGCAAGCGAACGAAAGAAATAAAGCCGGCTGTAATCAAACTCGATCGGGCCACAAAGCTGCGCATTGGCTCGGTGCTGCCGTTCAAACTAACTGAGGCGCAGCGCCGCGTCGTTAAGGAAATCTTTAGAGATTTGCAATCTACCGCGCCAATGAACCGGCTGTTACAAGGCGATGTCGGCAGCGGCAAGACCATCGTTGCGTTAATCGCGATGCTGGCCGCAATGGAGAGCGGTTACCAAACCGCGCTGATGGCGCCGACGGAGATTCTGGCAGAGCAACACGCGCGCAATATCAAGCGACTGCTTGCAAAAGCTCCGTATCGAGTTGAGCTGTTGACGGGATCGTTGCGCGCCGCGGAAAAGAGAAAGCTGCAGCTTGAACTTGCCGCAGGTGAGATTCATGCCTGTATTGGCACGCACGCGCTGATTCAGGAGTCGGTATCGTTTAATAAACTCGGCCTGGCAGTTATTGACGAGCAGCACCGCTTCGGTGTGATGCAACGCGCCGAGCTGCGCGCACGCGGTCTAAACACAGACGTGTTGGTCATGACCGCAACGCCGATTCCGCGCTCGCTAACCATGACCATCTACGGCGACTTGGACGTCTCAGTAATTGATGAGATGCCGCCGGGAAGGACGCCAATCGAAACTCTGGTACTGGGCGAGGAGGAACGTCTCGAGGTGAAACAAATGATTGCGCGCGAAGTGCGCGCCGGCCGGCAGGTTTACGTGGTCTATCCACTGGTTGAAGAGTCGGAGAAGATGGATCTGAAAGATGCAACGCGCAGATATGAATACTTGCGCGACAAAGTGTTTCCAAAATTCGCCGTCGGACTGGTTCATGGCAAAATGAAATCAGCCGATAAAGAAGAAATCATGCGGCGCTTTGTTTCGGGAGAAATTCAGATTCTCGTTTCGACTACCGTGATCGAAGTCGGTGTGGATGTGCCCAACGCGTCGATGATGGTGGTCGAGCATGCAGAACGATTTGGTTTGTCGCAACTTCATCAACTGCGCGGGCGCGTCGGCCGCGGCGCCGAGAAGAGTTACTGCGTGCTGCTCGCTTCCGACACGAAGACCGGCGTGGCCACCGAACGTCTTGGAATCATGGTCGAGACGAATGACGGTTTTAAGATAGCCGAAAAGGATCTCGAACTGCGTGGGCCGGGCGAATTGTTGGGTACCAGGCAATCAGGCTTGCCGGAATTTCGCATCGCTAATTTGGTGCGCGACCAGAGAATTCTTGATGCGGCACAGAAAGAGGCTGAATACTATTTGGGAAAAGGCGAAAAGTCGGCCGATACCGCAAAGATGATTCAACGCGTCTACTCAAACACTCGCTTCGGCTTGGCCGCAGTCGGATAAATTGCCATCCGCAGATTCCGCAGATTACACAGATTTCAAGAACAGAAAGCTAACGAAGAAAGTTGAGCGCTCTCCGTTATTGTCTGACTTGCTTTAATCTGTGTAATCTGCGCAATCTGCGGCTAAGGCTCTGAAAATCCATGCGAATCATTGCCGGAAAATACCGCGGCCGAAATCTGAAGAGCCCGCCTTCCCTTCAGGTGCGGCCAACTTCCGACCGCCTGCGCGAGACACTCTTCAACGTCATCGCCCCAAGAATGGAAGGCGCGCGCTTTCTCGATCTCTGTGCCGGCTCGGGAGCGGTTGGCGTCGAAGCGCTCTCGCGGGGCGCAAACCACGTTACTTTTGTCGATAAGTCTCGGAAGATGTGCGCGCTGGTTGAAGCGAACCTCGACCTATGCCGCGTCCCTGAGGAGCAAACTGAAGTGGTCCAGGCAGAAGCCGCTGATTACCTTGCGCGCAGTCTCAAACAAAAAGCGGCGCCCTGGGACATTGCGTTCTTTGACCCACCTTACGCCACGGATTATCTATCGGTTATCGAATTGTTTGGTCAAAACAACGGAACAGTGTTAGCAGAAGATGGCATGCTGATCGTCGAGCATCATCATAAAAATAGTTTACCTGATGCGGTTGGGAGTATAATCCGCAGCCGAATACTCAAGCAGGGCGACTCCGCACTAAGTTTTTTTTCCATGAAGCGCTGACTCCTTCAGCCGCCGCTCAAATTTTGAGGAGGATCCATGAACATATCTCTTTCGCGCCGCGGCTTTGCAAAGGTTCTGGGCGCTGGCGCTGCGTACGCGGCACTGAATCCATCGTTTGCGATGTCAACTCCAACGTTGCGGCTGGTTGGTAACGCTCCAACGCTGGTGCGCCTGAACTCAAATGAAAATCCTTACGGACCATCGCCAATGGCGGTGAAAGCGATGACGGATGCTTTCAGTCTGGCCTGGCGCTATCCGGACGAACACGAAGGACTGCTCGTTGAGGCACTGGCGAAACTAAACGGCGTTTCAAGCAATCAGATTCTCTTGGGAAATGGTTCGGGTGAAATTTTGAAAGTGTCGGCCGCGGCGTTTACCGGGCCCGGCAAGAAGTTGCTGGTTCCGCATCCCACATTCGAGGCTATTCTGGTGCATGCGGCCGTGGCCGGAGGCGAAGTCGTGAAGATAAACCTGACGCCCGACTTCGCTCACGATTTGCCGAAGATGCTGGCGGAGAAAAATGCCGGCTTGATTTACATTTGCAACCCAAACAATCCGACGGCGAGTATTACGCCGAAGGATCAGATGCGCGCGTTCCTCGCCAAAGTTCCGCCGCAAACTATCGTGCTGGTTGACGAGGCTTATTATCATTACGCGGAGTCAAACGACTATGAGAGTGTTATTCCGCTGATCGCTCGGTATCCAAACCTGATGGTGGCGCGGACGTTCTCGAAAATCTACAGCATGGCGGGATTACGCTGTGGCTATTGCGTGGCGCGGCCGGAGCTAATTGAACGCATGCGCGCGCAACAGACCTGGGACAGCCTGAACATCATGGCGCTGGTGGCGGCAATCGCGAGTGTGCAGGACCGTGAACAAGTTGAGCAGGGCCGCCGCCGCAATACAGAAGTCAAGAACTATGTCTATTCTGAGCTCGATAAATCAGGCTACAAATTCATTCCATCGCACGCGAACTTCATGATGATTGATCTGCGGCGCGAAGTCAGACCAGTCATCGCGGCCATGCGCGACCGCAGTGTGCAAGTGGGCCGTTTGTTTCCCGCAATGCCAAACTTCATGCGCGTTACGATCGGCACCAAACCGCAGATGGAAGCTTTCGTTTCTGCCTTCAAGGCCGTGATGAGTTGATCAATCTCTGTGCCTCCTCAGCGTTCTCTGTGTCTCTGTGTGATTGTTGCCGCGATAATACTTCACCACAGAGAACACTGAGGATGCACCTAGGATTGAGCCTTCCCAAACACCCAGAGTTTCCCCTCAACTAATCAATTGCTAGAATCGTGGCATGCTTGTTCTGGGAATCGAAACCTCATGTGACGAAACCGCTGCGGCGATTGTGCGCGATGGCCGCGAAATCATTTCGTCTGTCATCGCTTCCCAAATCGAAACTCACAAACGTTTCGGCGGCGTCGTTCCCGAACTCGCTTCGCGTGAACACCTCGACAAGATTGTGCCGATCGTTGAGGAAGCTTTTACGCGCGCAAACGTTCGCAAGGAAGACATCGACGGCATCGCAGTAACGATTGGGCCAGGTCTGGTGGGATCGTTGTTGGTTGGCGTGTCCTATGCGAAGGCAATGGCTTTTGCCCTGGGAAAGCCACTCGTCGGCGTAAACCACATTGAAGGCCACATCTATTCCGTCGCCTTCGAAAATCCGCCGGTTGAATATCCGGCGCTGGCGCTGGTTGTTTCCGGCGGCCACACCAATCTGTTTTTCGTTCCCGAGCCCGGCAAGTACAAAGTCGTGGCGCGCACGCGCGACGATGCAGCCGGCGAAGCGTTTGACAAGGTGGCGAAAATGCTCGGTCTTGGTTACCCCGGTGGTCCAATCATCGAAAGGCTGGCGCGCGAGGGTAATCCGAAGGCAGTCAAGTTCTCCGTGCCGCGCATGGGCGATGGCTCACCTGATTTCAGTTTTAGTGGTTTGAAAACTGCGGTGACGAAATACGTGCGCGAAAGCGGGGTGCGCCCGGTGGCAAACGGCGATGCGCCGTCGCAGGCAATAAAGGATCTCGCCGCCAGTTTCCAAAGCGTTGTGGTTCGTTCTTTGGTGGGAACTACCGAGCGCGTTGCAGCAGAGTACGCACCACGCACTTTGATTGTCGCCGGCGGTGTAGCTTGCAACGGTGCTTTGCGTGTAGCGGCGACTAAAGCGGCAGCACAACTTGGCATTCCCGCTTACTTCCCTTCACAGCATCTCTCGACAGATAACGCGGCAATGATTGCCGCTGCGGGAACAGTTAAATTGCAGGCAGGTGAACGCGCCGGCTTCGATCTTAATGCTGACGTCACCCTGCGTCTGCAGAACCTGGATAACCAGGAAGAAGCATTGCGAAAGGCCAAGGTCCGTTACCGGTTGTAATGTCCGACAAACTCTAGGAGACTCTGAACAAGTTGGTGAAAGTTTGCACTGAGCCCGCGAAGCGCGGCGATAGCATAAAGCCTGGGGTGGAGCGGAGCGAAACCCCAGGATTGTTTAAGTAAGATAAGGAAGAGCCCACGAAGTGGGCGACAGCCGTTTATGACGCGTAAATCGCAGGGTTTGCGCTATCGCACGCTTCGCGCGCTCGGGGTTTTTAACTATCGTCGTCCTGGGGTTCCGCTCCGCTCCACCCCAGGCTTTATGCTTCCACCCGCTGCGCGGGTTTGGAACGCCAGCCTGCATTGACTTGTTCAGAGCTTCCTTTAGTTGGTTGCTTTGTAAAGATGTTCGACAAACTAGAGTTTGTCGGACATTAACGAGGCGGGCACCGGGCCCGCCTCTCTGCTTTTTGCTTTCTGCTTACTGCTTACTGCTTACTTCTTTTGTCTTGGCCTCGTCACGCGAGGCCGGGAGTTAGCTTTATCAACCTTCGATCACGCTCATCGCGCTCACCGCCTTTTTCTCATAAGCGGCGATGGTTGCGATGTTACGTCTCTCCACGTCTGTCAATGAGTTGTCGCTGAAATTCGGGTCGGCCTTATACCAGGCGAGACTTTCAAAATATTTTTGCAGCCATTTCTCTTTGAAGACCTTGCCGCGACGAGCATAAATCTCCTGCCGCATCTGGCTGGCGTCTTCAACAAATAATCCCTCGAGCAAACTGCGCGTTATCGGCTTGCGACCAAGGTCGTCGTGGATCTTCGTTTCGTAAGCCACTATCGTCTCGACGTTGGTCTTGTCAGCGCCGGAAAGTTGTTCGTCTTTAAAGTTCTCATCCGGTTGATACCAGGGTTGGCTGAAGAAGTACTGCGCCAGCCAGGGCGCCTGGAATGAACGACCATGTCGCGCGTAGACCTCATTGCGCAGCAGGCGCAATTCGTAAAGACTTAAGCCGTGCAGCATCTGTTCAGAGATCAAGCGATTTTCAAACAACTCCATGTCGCCGGGCGCGAGCGCCACTTTGCGCGATCGTTTCTGCGCCAGCGCAAGAGTGTCAAGATTCTTTTGCTCGATCGCTGACAGCGACTTCGGATCATATTTATCGCCGGCCTTGTACCAGTAGCGCTCGTCGAAGTAATGCTGTAGCCACGGGTCACTTTCAAAACGCTTGCCATGAATCGCTTCGATTTCCGAGCGCAGCACCAGCCACTCTGCGCCGCTGTGTTTGCCAAGCTTGCGCAGCGTCAGCGCGCGCGTGCGCCAGTAACGCATGTCGCCCGGCTGCACAGTTTCATGCTTGCTTGCTTCGGCGTCGCGAATCAGATCGAGGTTGCGGCGCTCGATCGCGTTGAGCATCGAGTTTTGAAAGTTGGGATTCGCTTTGTACCAATCCTGCGCCTCGAGGTAAGTGCGGATCGCGGCGTCCTTAAAGACGCGGCCATGCCGGCCGAAAACAATGCCGCGCATCAACGTTAAATCTTCGACCGCAAGACCCGAAACTTCAGCGGGTTTGAGAGCAGCCTTTGTGAAATCAAAATTTTGCCAGCGCGCCATGCTGTCCTGTGCGTTCGCAGTGAACGACACCAGCGCGAGCAGAGTTGCGAGACAGAAGATTTGTAGTTTGGGATGGGGGATGTGGTTCATTACTGAGCTCCGTCGCGCCGTAGGCACGGAATGTCTATAGTAAGGGTTCTATTAATTGAACCTTCGGAAGAAAGCGATGCCAAGCATTCGCTATCTTCCGAAAGAGTAGTTTGGAATTGGTTAGGACTATAAACGTTAGGCCGCTACGCGGCTCGCTCCGCGCAACGCGGCGATTTCTTACCCAAAAATGTCGCGAACTTTATCTACCAGGCCCTTATCTTCGAGGTCCTTGTCTTCAACTACTGCCAGTTGTTCCAGCAGCTTTCGCTGTTCGCGCGTCAGGGAAGTAGGGGTAACCACGGTGACGGAGACAAACAGGTCGCCGTGGCCACGGCCGCCGAGCACCGGCATCCCTTTGCCTTTCAGGCGAAACACAGTCCCCGTCTGCGTGCCCGTGGGAATCTTGATCTTCTCTTCGGCCTCGATAGTCGCTACGAAGACGTCGGCGCCGAGGGCGGCTTGCGCGAAAGTAATCGGCAGCGAGAGGTAAAGGTTGCTTCCCTGCCGTTCGAAACGTTCGTGTTCGGCAAGATGGATCACAACGTAAAGATCGCCGGATGGTCCACCCTGTGTGCCGGCCTCTCCTTCGCCCTGCACCCGAAGACGGGAGCCGGTTTCGACGCCCGCGGGGATCTTGACCTCCATTTGCTTCTCGCGCTCAACGCGACCGGCGCCACGACACTCCGTGCACGGGTTTTTCACGACGCGTCCAGCGCCACGGCAGTTTTGACAGGTGCGCGCGACTGAAAAGAATCCCTGCTGATACCGCACCTGGCCTGAGCCGGCGCAGTTGCTGCATGTTTCGGGTTGGGATCCAGGCGCAGCACCGTTGCCCTTACAGGTTTCGCAGGTTTCCAGGCGGGGGATTCGCAGTTGCGCAGTCATCCCGGCGTAGGCTTCTTCCAAAGTGATTTCGAGATCGTAACGCAAATCAGCGCCGCGTTGCGCGGCTGAACGGCGCGCGCCACCACGACCACTTCCGAAAACATCGCCGAAACCGAAAAGGTCGCCAAGGATATCTTCAATGCCACTAAACCCGGGCGCACCCCAGCTTTGGCCAGCCGCACTCGAAACGCCGGCATGGCCGAAATGATCATAGCGCTGTCGCTGATTGTTATCGGCAAGCACACCGTAAGCTTCCGCAGCTTCTTTAAACCTTTCTTCCGCGCTCGCATCCTCCGGATTTTTGTCGGGGTGGTACTTAACAGCTAAGCGCCGGTAGGCGCTTTTTATCTCCGAGTCAGTAGCTGTGCGGCTCACTCCTAAAACTTCGTAATAATCTCGCTTGCTCATTCAGTATTTCTTAAAACCTTTCGTTCAAATTTGATCAGACAAAACTCAAGAATTGCTGTTTTGAAACTATTTGGAGTCTTCAGCACTTTTGGGTGTTGTGTCGTTTGTCGGGTTCATCATCGCGTTGGTGAGCTGGGCTGCTACTCGCTCGAGCGCGGTCAGTGCTTTATTTATTGTCTCGCGACCCTCAGCATGAGCGGCTGCCTCAGCCTCGCCAAAGACGCGGTCCGCGATCTCCTGATCGTTGGCGGAAAGCATTCCGCCAAACTTGGTGAAAGACTTCTGCGTGTTTCGCAACAACGACTCGAGTTTGTTCCGCAAGACGACGACTTCTTTCGCCTCGCGATCGGCTTCAGCAAACGTCTCCGCCTCTTTGATCAAATGCTGAATCTCGTCGGGCGCCAGGCCCGAGGTAGGCGTTATGCGCATCTGCTGTTCGCGTCCGGTTGCTTTGTCCTGCGCCGACACGGAGACGATACCGTTGGCGTCCACTTCAAAAGACACATCGACTTGTGGCAAGCCCCGCGGGCTCGGCGGTATGCCGACCAATTCGAATTTTCCCAGCGAGCGATTGCCTTCAGCAACTTCGCGCTCGCCCTGCAGGATGTGAATCTCGACCGACGTTTGGTTATCAACGACGGTGGTAAACGTCAGGCTGTTGCGCAGCGGAATGGTCGAATTGCGATCGATGATCTTGGTAAACAAACCGCCGCGCGTTTCCAGGCCCAGACTCAATGGTAAAACGTCGAGCAGCACAATGTCCTTAACTTCGCCAGTCAGCACGCCGCCCTGAATGGCGGCGCCCATGGCTACAACTTCATCGGGATTGATTTCCGCCGAAGGTTTCTTGCCAAAAATTTTCTCGACCGTGCGCTCAACTAGGGGCGAGCGGGTCTGGCCACCGACCAGGATAACTTTGTCGATATCAGACGGCTGAAGTTTCGCGTCCTGAAGCGCGCGCCGGCAGGGTTCTATGGTTTGCTCGATTAGATCTCCCACGAGCTTCTCGAACTCATCGCGAGTCAGCGGCTTATTGAAGTGTTTTGGACCAGTTGCGTCTGCCGCAATAAACGGCAAATTGATGTTCGTTTCAGTCGCGGACGAGAGTTCACATTTTGCGCGCTCGGCCACTTCTTTCAGACGCTGCAGGGCCAGCCGATCCTTGCGTAGATCGATTCCGGTGTCGGTCAGAAATTGATCCGCCATCCAATTCATAATGCGCTCATCAATATCTTCGCCGCCGAGAAAAGTATTTCCAGAGGTGGACAAGACCTCGAAGACTCCATCGCTCATCTCAAGGATCGAGATGTCAAACGTGCCGCCACCCAAATCATAGACGGCGATGCGCTCGACCTCGGATTTGCCCAGCCCGTAAGCGAGCGCCGCCGCGGTTGGTTCGTTGATGAGTCGCTCGACTGTCAATCCGGCAATCTTGCCGGCATCCTTAGTCGCCTGACGCTGTAAGTCGTCGAAATAGGCGGGGACTGTGATAATCGCGTCAGTCACCGGCTCGCCGAGAAAATCCTCCGCCGCGGCCTTCAGGCGTTGCAGCACAATTCCCGAAAGTTCAGGCGGACTGTAGCTGCGGCCCTGCACGCGCACGCGCGCGTCGCCGTTTGGCGAATCGACGATCTCAAACGCCGAAGTCTCGCGCATTCGTTGTACTTCGCGCGAATTGTACTTGCGGCCAATCAATCGCTTGACGGCATAGACAGTGTTCGCAGCGTTGGTCACAGCCTGGCGTTTCGCAATCTGTCCGACCAAACGTTCGCCCTTGTCCGTGAAACCCACCACGCTGGGTGTGGTCCTGCCTCCTTCTTTGTTGGGCACAATCTGGACCGCCCCGCCTTCCAAAACGGAAACGCAGCAATTTGTCGTGCCCAAGTCAATGCCTATGGCTTTTCCCATTTTTGTGAATCCCTATTGGTGAAGCATGCTGGTCATTTTTTGACGGCGACTTTTACAAGCGATGGTCTGATTAGTTTGTCGCCGAGTTTGAATCCGCGAACTATTTCCTGCATGACAGTGTCCGGCTCGTAGTCGTCAGTTTCCTCGGTCACCACGGCTTCGTGAAGGTGGGGATTAAACTGCTCACCTTCGGCTGCGATGGGCTTTACTCCAAATGCATCCAGGACTCCATTCAACTGTTTATATATTAAATCCACGCCGCTGAGAAAGTGGCGAAACTCATCGGATTCGCTGGCTTCAACCGATGCTTCCGTTTCCAGCGCTCTCTTTAAGTTATCTAGAACCGGCAAGAGCTTGGCCGCGATATCAGCCACAACCCGGTTATAAGTTTCTGTGCGTTCCCGCTCCATCCGCTTGCGGTAATTCTCAAAATCAGCCTGGCGCCTGGCCAAACTATCGCGCAAGTCTTTCACTTCACCTTCAAGTCTCTTCAGCTCTGCTCGCGTCGCGACCAACTCAGCCACTTCCGGACCGCCCGCGTTTGGGGCGACGTCCGCGGGTGAGCCATCAGCCTGCGGCGACGAGCGCACCGGAGGATCTGATTCATCAAAGGTTTCGTGATCGGGATTCGGAGGGCCGGATTCAGGCTTCGGGGATGTCACTTCGTCAAGGGTCTCCGATTCATTCGACACGATTTCGAAATCGCCTTCTTCGTTGCCATCCAGAAAATTAACAGGAATGTGGTTCGCCCTGTTTCCCTTGTCATCAGGAGCCATGTCGTTCACTTAAATTCTGCCAAGGTTAAAAAGGACTTCATGCGCGCGCTTCATCATTGAGCCGACGCTCAATTAGCCGCGCCATGTAGTTTACCATAGCCATAATGCGGGAATACTCGATCCTCATCGGACCCACAACACCTAACGTGCCGAGATGTTCGTTGGAACTGAGCCGGTATGGTGCGGTTATTAAAGCGCAGTTTCGCAGGGAGGGGTTGGGGTGCTCGCGTCCAATCACAACGTGTACGTCGCCGGCCACGGAAATCTGGTCACGAGCCACGCACTCATTCAGTATCTTGATCAGGCGGGATTTTTCTTCAAAGGTTCGAAACAGTTCCCGCATCCGCTCGATATCAACAAAGTCAGGTTTAGTGAGCATGTTCGAGGCACCATCAACGTAGACGTCGCCCCCGACTGTGTCTTCGCCTTCGAGACTCATATCACAAAGCAGGATTGCATTTCGCAGCAAACGATCGTAAAGGGCCTTCTCCTGCCTCATCAATTCGAGAATCTCGGCGCGAATCGTCACCAGGCTTTTGCCGCTAAACTCGACGTTTAGATACCGCGCCGTGCTTTCGAGTTCATCCTGCGTAATCTGATCTTCCAGTCTGATAATCTTGTTATGCACCGTATTTGCAGTAGTAACTAACACTACCAGGATGCGTTTATCGGAAAGCTGAACAAATTCGATGTGGTTCAGGCGGTTATCGGCCAGAGAAGGCGAGATGACGATGCCGACATTTTCAGACAATTCGGACAGCGCGTGGGACATCTTCTCCATTACGCGGTCGGAGGACATCGCTGAATCAGGACCGGTTGAAGCAAAGACTTTGTCGATTGCGCGCAGGTCGGCTTTTGAGAGGCGTGCTTCTTCAAGTGTGTTATCGACGTAATAACGATAACCCTTATCGGTTGGCGTGCGACCTGCTGAAGTATGAGGCTGTTCAACCAGACCGGCCTCTTCCAACTCCGCCAATACGTTTCTGATGGTCGCCGAGCTCCAACCTGAAGTTCTGCCAAACCGATCGGCAAGTACCCGCGAACTGACTGCCTCGCCCGAGCCGAGGTGTTCCTT
>DASQPM010000338.1:0-9850 GCA_035643935.1 Pyrinomonadaceae bacterium
ACTACGTGGTCAGTAGTCAGTGGTCAGTTGTTGGTAGTGTGCCGGGTTTGCGCCCGCTCTCATCATCGAAGTACTGCTTGCTACGACAACTGACAACTGACAACTGACTACGGGCTTCTTCCATGGATCCTTCGCGCATCCGCAACTTCTCAATCATCGCCCACATCGATCACGGCAAATCGACTCTGGCGGATCGCCTGCTGGAGTTGACGGGCGCCGTGACCGGCCGCGACATGTCGGCGCAAATACTCGACGACATGGACCTTGAGCGCGAGCGTGGCATTACGATCAAAGCACACGCAGTCAGGCTCGACTACAAAGCACAGGACGGCCAGTCGTACATCCTGAATCTGATTGACACGCCGGGCCACGTTGATTTTTCTTACGAAGTTTCGCGTTCACTGTCTGCTTGTGAAGGCGCGTTGTTGATTGTCGACGCTTCGCAAGGCGTCGAGGCGCAGACGCTTGCGAACACGTACCTCGCCATCGAAAACAATCTCGCACTAATTCCGGTCATCAACAAGATCGATCTGCCGGGCGCCGAGCCGGAAAAAGCCATCGAACAGATCGAGCACTTCATTGGTCTCGAAACTCACAACGCGATACTCACCAGCGCGAAAACAGGCGAGGGCGTTGCCGAAGTTTTGGAAGCAATCGTGCGTGAAGTGCCGCCACCTAAAGGCGATGCGAAGGCGCCGTTGAAAGCGTTGATATTTGATTCCTGGTACGACTCGTATCGCGGCGTCATCGTCCTTTTCCGCGTTATCGATGGCGTGATTCGGCCGGGAATGAAGATTCGTTTTTTCAATGCCGGCCGCGATTACCAGGTGGAAACATTGGGAGTGAACCGGCCGCGCCCAACACCGATTGATGAATTGGCTGCCGGTGAAGTTGGCTTTCTCACCGCGTCGATCAAGGCAGTGGCGGATGTGCAAATCGGCGACACGGTCACTGAAGCCGCGCGGCCCACCAAAGAACCGTTCCCCGGTTATCAGGAAATCAAGCCGATGGTCTTCGCGGGACTTTATCCCGTCGACACTAATCAATACGAAGAGTTGCGCGATGCGCTCGACAAACTTCGCTTGAACGATGCGTCGTTTTTCTACGAGCCTGAATCATCGACCGCGCTGGGGTTTGGTTTTCGCTGCGGGTTTCTCGGCCTGTTGCACATGGAGATAGTGCAGGAGCGTTTGGAGCGCGAATTCAATCTCGATCTAATCACGACCGCGCCCAGCGTTCGTTACGTAGTGACAACTACCGACGGCCAGATCACGGAAATTGATTCGCCGGCAAAGATGCCCGAACCGGGCCGGCTCGCAAAGATTGAAGAGCCCGTCATACGCGCAACTATCTTGACGCCCGATGAACACCTGGGCGGAATTCTGAAGTTGCTCGAGGAAAAGCGCGGCGTGCAAAAAGGCTTTGAGTACATCACTACCAATCGCGTGATGCTGACGTACGAACTGCCGCTCAATGAGATCGTGCTTGATTTTTACGATCGCTTGAAATCAACTTCGCGTGGCTACGCTTCGCTCGATTACACGCTGGCCGGCTATTGGGAAAGCGATCTCGTCAAGCTTGACGTGTTGGTTGCGGGCGAACCGGTCGATGCGCTCTCGCTCGTGCTTCACCGCGACACTGCGCAAGTGAAAGGCCGTCTGCTGGCCGCAAAAATGAAGGAGCTGATTCCGCGCCAGCTTTTTGAGGTGCCCATTCAGGCGGCCATTGGAATGAAGGTAATCGCGCGCGAAACTGTGAAGGCGCTAGGCAAAAATGTGATTGCGAAATGCTATGGCGGCGACATCACGCGCAAACGCAAACTGCTTGAGAAACAGAAGGAAGGCAAAAAGCGCATGAAGAAGGTCGGCCGCGTCGAGATTCCCCAGGAAGCCTTCTTAGCAGTATTGAAAGTTAACGAGTAATTTTCCGCCGGGTCAGACGATAGGGTTGCAAGATTGTCGCGGGCCGGAAGGCTTAAGTCGGGAAGTCAACCGGCCCGCATTTCTACCCTGTGATTGTTTGATTCTAGATCGTACGGTCTGTCCGGTAGCGTACAATAAGGCTGATAGACGGCAAAGTCCGGGTTGATATGAGCAAATACTCAAAGACCATGCGGAAGTAACGTCAGGATTAACCTGCCCGTGCCTCTCAAGGTCTGATGCGGCTTACGTGAATGGCAGCCATGCGCCAATGGCCTTGCTGTTTGACCCACACCACAGTAATACGATAGCGATTAGCATAATCTTTCCCTTCCCTGTCTCGACCCTTCACTATCAAGATGTAATTGACCACCGCAGCATTTCCGTAAACGTGGGCCGTTGCCGCGTCGTAGCTGATTGTCTGCCCTGCATCGGGCACATTAGTTTTGACTTCTTCGATTAACTGTTTCTCGCCAATCACTAATAAGTTTGATTCATCAAGTAGCAAGCCAGGATACGCACCCAGGTCATAGAGGCCGCCGCTAACTTTAGCCTTAGCAATAAATTTTGAACCGGGAAATCTTACAGACATTGCGCGCGCACTGCCGCGTCTCAACGTCCCATAAACAAATACGAGGTGCTTATTCATTTAGCTTTAATTCCCCATAGCAGCCTAACGATCGAATTCACCGGGCGCCGGCGTTCCATTTCCCTCTACGCAGCCTGAACCAGGTTATGAGCAAAACTTCTTATGATTGAAACGACTTCATCCCGTTTCAGAATCGAAGACGCATGGCCTGCATCGCTAAAGGTATGCACTTCAGCCTGCGGGTACGTGGCTTTAAGCAACGCTCTGTCTCGCTTGGGTATCGCCGGGTCGTCCTCGGATTCGATAATAAGGACTTTTCCCAGCCATCCTTTTAGGTCATCAGCCGTAAATTGCTGCTGATGCGCGAGCTCAAGTAAGCAGTTGTTTTGATGTAGGAAGACTTCTTTCAGCAGGTCGGAAGCTATCGCTTCGTTCAGGTAAGCGCGCCAGAACTCCGTTTCAGGATGATTGTTGGAGCGAAGCGTTGAGAGCAGCATTTTATTAAGCCGCAACTTGAGAATAGGCTTGAACAGGCTTTGCGGAAACGCCGGAAACAACTTGCTAGCAAGCCAAAGTGGTTTCGCGAGCTTCGGCGTAAGTACAAAAGTGTGAGACAGGATGAGGCTACGGGCTTTACCGGGATACTGACGCACAAAATATTGCGCCACCAGTCCGCCGTATGAACCACCCATCACATGTGCCTGGTCCACACCTTCGGTTTCGAGAATATGAGCTAACCCACGGCACAACCCTGTCATCGTGAGTGACAGCACATAAGAAGGCGCGATGATGCGATATTCGTTCTCAAAAGCCGTAATGAACGGGAAGGTTGACTCGCCTACTGATAATGCTCCGGGTAGTAAGAGTAGCGTTTGTTCTCCTTGCCCACAGGATATGTACTCCCATTTCGCGTCGCCAACAATGAGCTCCTTGTACGGATGAGTGAGGCGAAACTTTCTTAGCCGGGCGACTTGTTCTATGGGAACATTCCCGTAAATCTTATCGAACGTTGCGCTTGTGTGTGTTGACGCTTGCGAATGCATCCTTGCTCGCTCCGGCCACTAAGTCAGTGCCACATTATTCAATACGCAAGGACTCGTCGCGATGTTTTGTCGTTTGGTACGCAGCCGCAGTCACTTACTTCAGCGCCGTACTGGCCGGTTCTTGATAAAGGCCAAAGACGTTTCCAGCGGGATCGCGAAAACGCGCTGTGATCTCGGGCAGATCTGCGCCGATGGGTTGCACGATCTCGCCGCCGTGTTCGACAACCGCGTCGAGAGTCGCAGCGACATTGTCGACCATGATGTAGATCAATACGCCAGGGCTTGCCGACGGCGGCCGGCCAGTGACCCACGTGCCACTCACCTCACCAACCCCGTCGTCAAAGGCGACAGCACCATCGCCTCGCTGCCGATTCTGCCATCCTACAACAGCCTGGTAGAAAGCCGCTGACCGGCCGATGTCGGTAGTGGGAATCTCGAGATAACAGACCTTGCCGTGCCGTAGAGTGGGTGACATGAATGACTCTCCTTGCTATCAGGTTGAAACTTCGACCGTATGATTCAATTTGCGATTGGGCCCTGTGGTGTTTTCAAAGCGCCATTTGCAAGCGCTTCGATCCAACGCTTTGGACAGCGTCCGTGCCATCAATCACTTTTTCACCGGACTAACATGCGCCGCGACGAGCTGCCATCGCCCTCCCTGTTTTACCCACACGTGGGTCGCCTGAAACTGACTGCTGTATGCTTCGTTGTTCGCTTTGCCACTCCACGTAGAGAGCACTGTCACGACCGCCGTGTTCCCGTAGAGGTATACTTTTACTTCGTCGTTGGTAGTCTTGGATTCGGATTGCGTGGGTTGGGCGGCAGGTTTTTGGCCGGCGAGTCTCTCCGCCTTGTTAGACACTTTGCCATTAGGAAACGTAAAGACAAGATCGTTACTCCACAGACGATCAAGGACTTGGGCATCTTCCCTGACAAGCGCATCAGACAACTGACGCTCTAGTTCAATCAATTGACGTTCAGCGCTTCCTCCGGCGGGCACCGCTTTGTGTGCAGTTTGGGCTAACAGGGGACAGGCGGTTACCACGGTCAGCAGAACAATCAATCCTATGGGTTTCATTATTTGCACTCCTGCTTGAACTCGTCTTCATCGAAGAGGCGTTCCACGCTGCGCTTTCAGCGGCGCGCGATCCCACTCAATCCTCGCTGCGCGGCGTCAGTGGTGCGCGATTCTCACCTGCATTTCTTATCAATGCTACCGAGCTATGGTGCGGTACCACTCTTTCCAAGGCCCTTTTCTCCGGCGAAAAATTATAATAAACAATGGGTTAGTCCATACCAACGTTCGCCAGAAAGACCATCGATCAAAGCGTCGAGTTGAGGGAATGACTTGAATTTCCTGGATAAAGCAAACGCGGGCATGGTGGCGTTTCGCAAACCGTTTCAAGCGCCTGTAGAAGTCGACGTCCTCACCCATATACATAGTTTCGTCATAGCCACATAGACGAGCATATATATCTCCACGGCAGAACTGGGTCGCTCCCTGCGCCATGCCTGCCAGTTTTCCGAACAGGCGCCACACTTGCAGATAAGCTTTTAGCCAAAGCTTCCTTGGCTGATAGATCGTATCTACTGCGCCACCAACACAACCTTCATCCTTCATTGCTTCGCTAATACGCCACAGAAGGCTTTCCGGCACGATCACATCAGCGTCGATAAACACTAGAAGACTGCCGCTGGCTCCCTTGGCTCCAACGTTACGTGCCCGCGCAATATTCTGTTGCGATTCCTTGATAACTTTGGCGCCTGAAGACAGAGCAATACTCGCAGTTGAATCCGTACCGTCATTGTCAACTACGATAATTTCAGTGGACATGCCTTTTCTCTTTAATAGGTAGTCCTTTGCTCGGTTGAGATGATTTAGTGTTTCGCCAATGTACCGCTCTTCATTGTACGCGGGGACGATAACAGATATGGACATCGGTGCGTTTGCAGTCGAAATATATTGTTGGGCCAATTGCTGGCGCACAACGCCGAGCTTCAGCGGCGGGCGATAACTGTCGCTTTCACTGTCAGCGCGACAGTTGTCCCTGAGAGCCTGCTGATTCCGGTCGGCTGCCACCGTTTGTTATCTCGCCCTTGCGCTTCAACTACTCAACGCGAATTTGATATGGGGGTGTGTTCAGGAAGAGGCAGCCGTTGTGGCATAAGCCATGTTCCCCTTCGTCTGGTAAATTACGGTGCCGCTTAGAGAATCGCTTAGCAGCTTCTCCAACTCAACACTGCTCCTGGGGCGGACAAACTCTCCCGTTCTATGTAAGACACCCAGGTAGCGATCCCCAATGAACCGACTGTTTAATACAAGACTTGTTAGATACAAGTTCCCACCACTGGTCAACAATGCGTTTAGGTTCGGAATTAGCTTTGCCGCATCCTCAATTTGATGCAAAACATTCAAGCACAAGATAGTGGCGAAACTCGCGGGTCGAAACGGCAGGTCGTCGAGGTCAGCTTGCAGCAAAAGGATGCGCTCCGGTATGGAACCTGCTAACTCTATTAGGCGCCTCCGTGCGTGTCTCAACATCCTTAATGATTGATCGAACCCTATGACCGGCCGATTGCACTCAAGGTAAGCTTCTGCAGTAAAAAGTAGCGAGCCGCAGCCAGCGTCCAACATCCGCCCTGTCAAATGCGAAGCTACTGCCTGACGGGCAAACGCGATGTAATCAAGTGGAGAGGTTCCCCACATTATCCGATTGTATAAGCGAGTTCCTACCACGAGGTCATAGACGGCTGCCCTTCTATCATAAAGGTGATTGTGTAATACCTCGGGAAGCACCGAGTAGATGCCATCGTCGACCGCCCGAATCGTGCGACCTTCCGCGATTACTGTTCTCAGGTTATCTAGCGGACTCATACAAACAGATCGCGCCGAGCGCTAGTGTCCACCATCGATGCCATGTTCAAGTTGTCGCTGGTAGTCCGTGTTGTCGAAGTGACCCTGGGACTCGACGATCAGCCCATCGCTACCAAACTGCCATTCCTCGAAGCCGCTTATTCGAACCCGTTGGCCGGTCCCGGCTGGCCCCGTGTTGGTGCCTGAGAGTGTCCATTTGTAGATCACCTTCTGCCCTTGGAATAGGAGGTCGTCCATAGTGACCTCCAGGTCGGGGAAGTCGGTCATGAAGCCTTGCGCCGCTTCGGTAATAGCGCGTCGCCCTACAGCCGGAGCGCCGCCATTGATGGCAAGTGAGCCGTTCGGAGAAAAGAAGGCGGCGACACGGGCAGCGTCCTGGCTACACCAAGCTGCCGTGTAACTGGTAGCGAAATCGCGAAGCCGGAGTGGTTTATCTTGATCCATTTGGCATCTCCCGAAGACAGATCAGTACGGTTCAATCTGGGCAAGACACTGAACGCTGGTCTTCAGATGCGGCGCGAACAGCATTCAAGCTGCGAAGTAAGAAACTACTTGAGAAGCATGCTATCGCACAGTCCGCTGCAAGCGCTTAGACCACACGCCATTGTTTGCTCGCCTAGACGCCCAGCCGCTTCACGCCAAGAACAGCAGCCAACACCAGGGCGACAATAAATGCCGGCACAGCGGTCAGAAGGGGCCAGGCTACCAGGGCGATAAGCATTCGGGGTCGATAACCCGAGGCTGACCCAAGGTCATGAATGTTGGCCGCGAGTGCAAGCGCGAAGGCACCGAAAGCGATGCCCACGGACGCGTGCCATGCTGTTGGCCGCGCTGTGTTGCGAAGTCGAAAGTGTTCATAGCCTATGTGGGCGACGAACACCACACCACTAATGACAAAGGCGAACATCCGCCAAAAGGATCGCATCTGATTGGACGCAGCCGCCCCGGCAAGCGTGGAGGATGCGATACCAACGACGAGGTAGAGCACGCCGACGAGTATCGCTGTGCGCATCCACGATTTGCGACCTTCATCCATCATGTGTGGCTCAAGGGTTGAGCAGTTGACCGGGCGCGGCGATTACATCCAATCTTCGATTCAATCAATCAAGCTGCGAAACACGCTCCCTGCGCTCCGGTCCAACGATGTGTTCGGCAGTAGTGATGGCCAGACTATTACAGGGTGACGAGATTGACGGCTTTGTCCGTAGACAATTAGTGAAACGGTGATTAGCAGAAGAACGCTAAACGATAGACGATTCACAAGTAACTCCTCAGCACGAATTTATTTTTCATCGATTCATCTCGCCCGGCTGCCGAATCTAGCTCCCAGCCTCCCTGGCGCGCTTCGACCATTGCCAAAGACCCCCCGTAATCTCAACGGGCAAACGATGGCCCAGTTGGCGGGCGAGCATGACAATCTGCCCGCGATGATGACCTTCATGCGCGACGAAATAGGTCAGGACGTGCCCGACGTCGAGAGGAAGGTTGCGCCAGGTATACGACGACGAGGCTGGGATCACGCCCCCTCGGTCACAACCGAGCGTCAGTAAACTGATAATGCCGCGGCTACTGTGGCCTAGTGCTGTAATCAGCTCCTTCGGTCCAACCTTGTGTCGATTGACGGCTTGCGGCACCGCGATGCCGTGTTCCTTTCCCAGCGTCTTGATCCACATACACCGCGCATTGTGGACGTGACCGGCGAGCATCCGAACGGTTCGACGTGGAGCCCCCGGTACTGTGGCTCCCCATAGCTCGTGGGGTAAGCGCTCGACGAGGAAGACGGTAACGCGGTTGTTGGTTCTCCACGCGTCAAGCAGGGAATCTCGCAGATCAAGTGCAGAGTGCATCGCAACACTTCAAAGAATGGTCAAGCTGACTCCGAACGGTTGACTTCCGGCGGCGCGGGCGGCGGCACACAACCCGCGCCGACAAAGCTAGTTGCACGAAGTGCTGTCACGCGCTCACCTGCAATTAACTCGCGCCGAGCGAGCAGTATTGAATCTACACCGAAGGAAGAATCATGAGAAGCACGCTCTTAAGGCGTCGGATTGAATGAATTTTTGGGCGGCGCCTTTTAATAACATCAGTCGCCGTGACGCAGCAGCCGAGTGGGTGCCGCATCAACGTCTTTGTTCCATTGAACAGCCATTTTCAGAGCCTCCTTGAGATTAAATCAACATGGCGACTGCACTTCTTATCAACCGCGAAGCTGTCCCTCAACGACATTCGCGATTGTTTTTGGATTGTCGTAGGCGTGACTATGGGCATCGCCGAAGGGGGGAACGATATAGAAGTCGCCCAAATCGATGACGTCATCGACGCGCGCCGGACGTCTCTTCTGAAAGACACCATTTACCTCATACAGTTTCTCGCGCACAAAGCCCGTCCCGTTAAACCACCGTACGCCCGTGAATTCATAATTGGGACTCACCTGTGCATAGGTTGGTAAGAACAGGCTGCCGAATAACAATGCTAAAGTGCTAACCGCTAATAATCTCTTCATCGTTTAATGTCTACTAACACGATGTTCTGCAGTTCTTTTGTTTTAACACCGCCGAATGGCATTTTGTAACAGAAGTATGTGGAGCGCCCCAACGATTGAGTTGACCGGCGCGGTTTACATTCAACCTTTGATTCGATCAATCAAGTTGCGAAACATCCCGATACATCGGGACTCTGGTCCAACGATCTGTTGGGCGGCGTGTCGGTTAATGTGTTCCACTTCGGTGCCGCCGTATACTTCGAACCAGCGGCGGCCCGATAATCATCGCAGCGCCCACAAGCAAGGTTGAAATGCCCAGAGGCAAAGTGCCGCAACTAGCGAATTAGCAGGTCCAGTTGGTGCGCATCAAGACCTGCCTCGCGATAGTACTTCCGACACAGTTCGAGAAGGGTGAATCCATCCTCGTAGGCCGCAATGCCACCGTTGGCCGGCTTGTCCAGATAAATGAGCGCACCCTCAACTACAAACATGATCAGCGCCGGTTCTGGTGAGTCTTCCGTGATAACCAGCGTGTGAGCTTCTCCGGCGGGTTCATAGATGAAAGTCCCAGGCTTCGCAACCCAGTCGTGCTCGAGGTACCGCCAGTGCCCACGCATCGTATAACCACGCACAGTACCAACGTGGTAGTGAGTGCCCAGCACAGCGCCGGGCAGGCCTTTTAGAACAACGCTGAATCCCCCGGACGTGACGTTGAAATGGCAGGGCTGCAACCAAACACCATCGGCATACGGCACCCAGCGACGGTCGTCGGTTATGTCGATGGCGGTAACGAAGTGCTCGCGGCTTCTGCGATTCGGTTCGAGACCATCAGTAAAACTGTTGAAAGCAGTGATCGGCATAGGTCTCTCCTTTGTGAGTCAACGCCTGAGGCGTCAGTTTTCGCTCCCAACCGCGGGCGGTACTACGAGTGTCCTTCCCAAG
>DASQPM010000339.1:0-7265 GCA_035643935.1 Pyrinomonadaceae bacterium
GCCGCGAGATGGTTCCCGAGGGGTTTACCGAGACGTACTCGCCGCCATGCAAAGTAGTTTTCTCTCCCGATCGATTTGTAGTTTCAATCGCACCGTTGTTGACGCGAATTTCTTCCGTGCCCTCCGGGTTCACGCCAAAGCTGGCGCCCGTTTGTTCGCCAAGTTTATTTTTAGTCTTCGGCGTCTCCACCACGTTGTTTGTGCCTTCCGGCTGCTGCTCAGTGCGCACGTACATCTGACCGCTATCAACGACCACATGGACGTTAGTCTTCTTGCCATCATCTTCGCTGGCATTGTCGCGGATAATGATGGTGCTGTTGGGACGAACGACCAGCGTGGAACCATCGGCCATGCCGACCCGCGCGCGGCCACTCGCCAGCGTTTGCACCGTGTCACCCGGATAGAGTTCGGTATCGCCGCCCGGCGTAACTGTCTCGCGGGTAGCGGCGCGGATGACTCTCACCTCGCCCTCAAACGAAATGAAGCGCGCGCCCGCCGGCAGTTTTGTGCCGGTGCCCACATTTCTCAGCGGATTGCCATACTTCCAGACGTAAAGCGCGCCTCCGCCGGCAAGCCCGCAGAGAGCAATGATAAGGATGATGAGGTAGACGATGCGCTTCTGGACTACCCACCAATCAAAAACAAAACGACGGGTTTTAGTGGCCATGCTTCTGAGCTATTTAGAACTGAGGGGCAAATACAACAGCGACGCGCGCTGACGGCTGCATCCATTACGCCGGTAAATCACCGGCGACGCGCAAAAGGTGTGAAGAAGTCGGGCGGAGTCAGGGGCAAATCCTTCATTACCAAGCCTCTGACCGTCTTTTTGAATTTAACACAGCGGGGAGAAGCGGTTCAAGCAGGTTGAAATATTTGATACTAATGCAGTTTGAGTAACCTCACGACTATCGAACGCTGTTCAATCTCTCTCGTTGCAGTGACCTCATGCCACAAGGAGGATTACTTCCGGGTTTACTCGCCTTCTTTCTTATCTTTCCCGTCTTCCGTGTCTTCCTCATCTTCGAAAGGCGAGTCGAAGTCTTCGGGCAGGTCAACTTCGATATTCGTGTCCGCATGCTTGGCCCAGACAAGCGAGGCGGCCACTGAACTGAGCAGCACCACGGCGACGAAGACGAGTGAAATCCAGATGGGAATGTTGATGTGGACAGCCACTATCAGCATCTTCGCGCCGATGAAGGTTAAGACGATTGCCAGGCCGATCTTTAAGTAGTGGAACTTTTCCACCACCCCGGCTAGCAGGAAGTACATTGAGCGCAAACCAAGAATCGCAAAGACGTTTGAGGTGTAAACGATGAAGGCGTTGGTCGTGATAGCAAAGATGGCGGGAATGGAATCCACCGCGAAAACAAGATCCGCTACTTCAACGATCAGCAGCACCAAGAGCAGCAGGGTGCCCGCAAGCTTTCCGTTCTTCCTGGTGAAAAATCTCTTTTCATCGTAACTCCGCTCGATAGGAAAAATGCGCGTCGCCAGGCGCACCAGGGCGTTGTCTTCGGGTTGGAAGTCGTTATTTTCCTGCGTGAACATCTTGATGCCGGTGTAAACGAGGAAGGCGCCGAAGATGTAGATGATCCAATGGAAGCGGTTGATGAGGCTGGCGCCGATGAAGATCATCGTCAGGCGCATGACCAATGCGCCCAGCACGCCCCAGAAGAGCACGCGGTGTTGATACTTTGAAGGGACTTTGAAATACGAAAAGATCAGCAGGAAGACAAACAGGTTATCAACCGAGAGCGACAGCTCAATCAGGTAGCCGGTAACAAACTCCAGCCCGCGCGACGTGCCCTGGAAATAAAAGACGACCGCGGCAAAGACCGACGCCAGCGTGATCCATATTCCGCTCCAGATGGCCGCTTCGCGATATTTGATTGCGTGGGCGCGGCGGTTGAAGAGTCCCAGATCGAGACTCAGCATGAAGAGGATAAATACAGCGAATCCGATCCATAAGCCCGCCGTGCTACTAATCGAGTTCATTGAGAAGAGAAAATAGCATGACGGGTGTCGGGTGTCAGGTGCGGGTGTCAGGTAACAGGTAACAGGTGTCGGGTGTCGGGTGCCAGGTGACTACTAACGATCACTACACTCGACACCCGACACCTGACACCCGACACCTGCTACCTGTTACCCGACACCTGTTACCTGACACCTGTGTTTGCAGTGCGGTTGCTCGTCCTTTACAATCCGCCATTTGCAAGTGAGGTAGAAATAATGCTCAAACAACTATCGCGGCTGGAACGCACGCGCAGCATCATCATTATTGGCTTCGCCGTGTTGATGGCCGTCAGTCTTATTGTCTTTTACGCGCCGGGAAGGAACTCCAGTAACGTTGAACCTTCCAAAAACACTGAAGTAATTGCCAAAGTCAACGGCGAGGAAATAACGGTGGCCCAGGTGGCCCAGCTCAAAGAGAACTACACGCAAATGTTTGGCGGCCGCATTAGTTTGGCGCAGTTGGGCGGCAACAAACGATTCCTCGATGGTCTGATACGCGATCGGGTAGTGGCGCAAGAGGCCGCCCGGCTCGGCCTCGCGGCCAGCGATGCGGAAGTGGCGGACAAAATTCGCAAGCAGTTTTCCGATGCCTCTGGTCAATTCGTCGGCCTTGATCGCTATAAGGAATCTGTGACCGCGCGTTATGGCAATCTGGAATCATTTGAGCGAAACGTGCGCGACGAAATTGCGCTGGAGAAACTAAAAGCCTTCGTCACCGCCGCTGTCAGAGTGTCCGATGAAGAAGTCCAGGAAGACTACAAGCGCAAGAACATGAGTTTCGACGTTAGCTACATAGTGGTGTCGCCGGAAAAGCTTGCCGAAAAGATCCAGCCTTCAGATGAAGAGCTCAAGAATTATTACGAGCAACACAAAACCGACTATCGCTATTTGGAGCCGCAAAAAAAGATTCGCTACCTCTACATCGACCAGGAAAAAGCCGGCGCTAAGATCTCAATATCAGACAAAGACCTGCGCGACGAATTCGATAAGCTGCCACCTCAAGCCAGGGAGGGCGGCGTCAAAGTGCAGCAAATAGTTTTGAAAGTTGCGCGCAAAGATCTCGACGCGCAGGTCGAACAGAAGGCGAAGGACCTAATCGCCAAAGCACGGGCCGCAAGTCCGGAAACCAGCGAAAAGGTTTTTGCCGATCTCGCGCGGGGCAATTCAGAAGACGCTGCCACGGCGAAGAGCGGCGGATATCTTGCTACTCCTTATAAGAAGAACCCAAACAAGATCAACGGCCTTTACGACCGCACCATCGATATGCAGCCCGGCGACATTTCGGACATTCCCATTAAGTATGCTGGTAACTGGTACATTCTACGCCGCGGCGATTCTGTGCCGAAAACTTTTGAAGAGGCCAAGCCCGACCTGCTCGCTTCGCTGCGTAATCGTAAGGGCTATGCGGTCGCGGCCAAACTCGCCGAGCGTGCTCAGAATCGGCTGAAGGAAACGAAGGATGTACAGAAAGTTGCGCAGGAACTCGCGGCCGAAGCAAATATGAAGCCGGCTGAGATGGTTAAAGAAACACCTTTCATCAAACCCGGTGACGACGTTCCCGACATCGGCAGCAGCCAGCAGTTTGAAGCAGTCGTTGCTCCTCTGAACAATCCGGGCGACGTCGGCGAACGGACGGGCATCAAGGGCGGATTCGCATTGCCGATGCTGGTCGAAAAGCGAGAACCCCGCATTCCTGATTTTGATGAAGTCAAAACCAAAGTTGCGCAAGCTTTGAAGCAGGAGCGCGCTAAACAGCAACTTGAGCAGAAGGCAAACGAACTCGCTTCAGCTTTAAAATCGGCTACGGATGTGCAAGCTGCCGGCGAAAAGGCAGCACTCGAAGTTGCGACTGAGGACAGCTACAAGCTCGGCTCGCCCTTAGGAAAAGCGGGCACGAGTCCGGCGTTGGACGAAGCCGTTTATGCCTTGAAGACAGGCGAGGTAACGAAGACACCAGTGAAAGTTGGCGACAACTTTGTGATCGTTGGCGTGAAGTTGCGGAACGAAGCGGACCTTGCCGATTTTGCTAAACAGCGCCAGCAGCTAACTCAAACAATGCTTGGGGCACGGCAAAACCAGGTGTTCGATGACTATGTTGCGGCGGTTACTCAGCGGATGAAGCAGGCGGGAAAGATTAAAATCTACGCTGCGGTGTTGAATGGCATGGAAGAGGATGAACCGGTGGCAGCCCCACCGCCGCGGCCGCAACTTCCAATCCGCACGAAATAAAAGAAGTGATGAGTGATGAGTGATGAGTGATGAGTACTGAGAGAAGAGGTTCTCAAAGAAAAGCGCCGCGATCATCAACATCGCGGCGCTTTAGTTTTCGGTACCAAGCTATCGCTGAGAACTCAGCAACTGGGTACTCATCACTCATTACTCATGACTCATCACTCATCACTTTCCTAATATCCCCGAATCAACGGCGTGACCTGCGATTGCGCGACTGCCGTGCGTAGCTGCAACTCGTTACCTTGCGTTGTGATCTTGAGATTGTTCAAAGCGCTTCGGGCCAATGTGCCTTTCACGGCTGACAATCGATTGATGAAAATTGCGCCAAACTGTTTCAAGCCCTCCACCGTGTCACTGAGGTTGCGCGCCGAATCCGTATCAACGGTGCGCGCGGCCATCATCAGTTCCAGGTCCGTAGTTGTCATGCCCAACGTTCCATAGACCTGCCGCACCGCGGTTATTTGACGGGCCACGCCGTCGTTAGTAACCCGCAAATTTTGCAAGAGCTTTTCCGTCAGGTTTCCGCCAAAACCAATAATCGCGTTTGGGTCGCGGCTGGCGAGCGCGATGAGTTCCGGGTTCGCATACTTGCGGCTCCGGTTCGCATCAATGACGCCACGTACGGCATCGAGTTCACCCAGCGCAATCATGTTGGCGCCGACCGATGTAACGGCAAGGTCGCCCACTTTGATGTCCCACAGTCCAAGAAGTTTCAGTTGGCGATCGAGCGTAAAAATATAGATCGTTTTGCCCAAATATTTTTGTTCCACGTACTTGCCGTTGGCCGCCAGGCGTCCGGCAGCAACAATCGCACCTGCATTGAATGTGCCGCGCGCAAGCGCCACGGTGCTGATCTTCGTAATGCCTTCGGCGGGATACAGGTAACGAAAGCCAAGCGCAACCTGATCAAACGAGCGCGGATCCAAACCAGTTTGGGTCTTGAAATTGGCGAGTTCGTTATTGACTTCTGCGAGCCGCGCCGGATTTTCCGCCATCAGCTTTGGCATGGCTTCATCCAGCAGCCGATTGACGTTGATCAGCGCGACGGCATCAGAAGGTGGCAAAGAGGACAATAGACCCGAAGCTGGATTGACTGGTGTCTGGGTCGCTTTTCGACTGCGTTGCGCAAAGCCTTCAACCGGCAAAACCAAAGCAAATGCCAACGCGATAATGAATGCTGCAAAGCTGATTTTCTTCACGATGAACCTTTCGTAAGTAGGACAGGCTTTCCAGCCTGTCATGATGCGGCAATGTGGCCTTCGGATGCCGCATGCGTTGGACGAGGTTGGCCCGAACACTTTAAAAACATCTTTTGAAGCGAAGCGATGTCGAGCAGTTCGAATTATGCTTGTTAGCTTTGCCTCAAATACATCAGGCGGCAAAGCTGAAGCCGTACCAACGAAGGACTCTTAGGGCAAAGCTATACTCGTTCCAAAAGCAATGCCAATCCCATCCCGCCGCTGACGCACAGCGTTGCCAGTCCGAACTTGCGGTTACGCCTCGCCAACTCATGCAACAATGTGGTCGTGATGCGCACGCCGGTGCAGCCGATGGGATGACCCAGGGCAATCGCGCCGCCATTAACGTTCAAGCGCTCCGGATCAAACTTAAGTTCGCGATCGCAGGCAATCACCTGCGCCGCAAAAGCCTCGTTAAGCTCGATTAGATCGATGTTATCCAGTGTCATTTTGTTGCGCGCGAGTAGCGCCCGCACTGCCGGGACTGGTCCAATACCCATGATCTCCGGTGCCACGCCAACAACTTCGTAATCCACAATTCGCGCTTGCGCTTCTGCGCCACTGCTTTTCAATGCCTCTTCGCTCATAGCAACTACGGCCGCCGCGCCGTCAGTTATTCCCGAAGAGTTTCCTGCCGAGACAGTTCCGTCTTTTGAAAACACCGGCTGTAATTTTGCGAGGTCAGCTTTCGTCGTGCCGAAACGACTGTGTTCGTCGCGGACAAATTTAGTCGTCTCGCCCTTGCGGCCTTTAACGTCGAGTGGAACTATCTCGGCATCGAAACGGCCCGATTCAATCGCCGCCTGCGCGCGTTGTTGTGAGCGCAAGGCGAATTCATCCTGCGCGTCGCGATCAATCTGATACTGCCGCGCCAGGTTTTCCGCTGTCTCGCCCATTACCAACCCGGACAAAGGATCGTTGAAGCCGTCGCGATACATGCCGTCAACGAGTTCGGTATTTCCCATCGCCGCGCCCCAGCGCGCGCCTTCTGCGAAATAAGGAACGCGTGACATGCTTTCCGTGCCGCCGGCGAGTACGACTTCAGCGCGGCCCAACATGATTTGCTGGGCCGCCAGCATGATTGCCTGGAGTCCCGAACCACAAGCCTGGTTGACTGTGAATGCCGGCACTGTTTCCGGCACGCCGGCTCGAAAGGTAATTTGGCGTGCGACGTTTGGACCACCGCCGGCTTGCCGCGCACAACCCCAAATCGATTGTTGAATTTGATCCGGATTGAGGTTTGCACGCTTGAGGCTCTCTTTCGCCGCGGCCACACCGAGGTCAGCTGCGCTCAATGACGCCAGCGTGCCGCCAAAGCGGCCGATTGGCGTGCGCACAGATGCTGCGAGGTAAACTTTTTTCATTGTCTGTTTCTTACTGGGATTATTTGTCGTTTGTTGCAGTGTTTTGAATGCGAATTACTTGGTGATGTTTGATGTTTAGTAGCTGCGTTCTAACCAATTGTTTTATCGCCGTTACTTTACGTTCTAGCGTCGGCACTTTTGTATAAACGTCGTTACTTGTTGGAATTTTATTGACTGAAAATGGTAGCACACGGTAGAAGTAACGCCGAACGGACGAACTTTTGAAATCCGGAATTTGGAATTCAAGTTTGAAGTGCAACCATTGCAGAACCGAGAGCGGTAGCGACCGGATGCTAGAATTCAATGTTGAAGGCCGCTCGAATGCTTTATTTCATCGTCGACGATAGCATCCGGTCGCTACCGCTCGCGGTTCTGCATTTAGTCTTCCTGATTTGTTGTCAGCATCAGTTTCGGTACC
>DASQPM010000340.1:0-3332 GCA_035643935.1 Pyrinomonadaceae bacterium
GTAGATCTTTATGATACTTAGGGGAACCAGATCACGTTGGATAAGCCGCGCATCGCGCTCTGTCGCTGTGGAGCTTCTTCAAACAAACCTTTTTGATGGTACCCACAGCAAGATCGGATTCCAGGCATCAGAATCAATCAATCCGCAAAGCGCAGAGTGAGGTGAAAAGAGAAAGTCGCCATGTTCACCAGGCTGTTATTTCGAACCCAGCGCGCGATTTTTAATTGTTCCGCGAATATTCAAAGCAAGACACAACTGCAAAAAGATAAGCGCATAGGCACGATCGTGAGCGCTCCAAATTATCCAAAGCACATTGCTTAAGAGAAAAAGCCAGAACGCCCAGTTACGCTTTGCGAGGCAATCAACCACGCGGCCATGACCCTCACAGCCATTGCCGGCCATTGAATCACATCAAGCAAACCCCATCCGGAAGTTAAAGTCAGCCCGCTTTAGAGAGTGGTATCGGCAAGGTTCGATTTGAACTTAGTATTGGTCTGGCGATCGTTCATCTCAATGTAAACATAGCTCGGCGGAACCACACCGTCTTCCAGGGCAAACCAGATACCATTGAGGTCCGCCGCTTTCCCCAGCGCGCAAAATCCATAAAGCCGTTTCCCTCTCGAGTCGAAAAAGTCGACCCAGGTTCGAGACGACTTAGTGTTCAGGCCACAAGGCGGAAGTTCTGGCGCAGGGGCGAACATCGCGTCCGGATAAGCGTCTTTGTTAAGAACGTCATACTGATAACGAACCCAGGTTTTGCCGTTGGCCGAATAGACTTCCGTTCCTGTCAAATACAAGACTGGATTCGGCAGCACCGGCTGTGGCACAGCTCGTAACGCAGTATTACTGGACATCGTAATTAGGAACATGGTGCTGAGGAGTATCAGAATTCTTTTGGTTAATCTCATGACTGTTTCCTTTGGTTGGGGATGAAAGGTCGTTACACGCTGCAACGGTTACTGGTTGTATGAACACTTAAGCGCGAGAAAAGGAGTAAGTAAAATCTTGCAGTCTCTTCTTATTTCAATCAGCGGCTGAATGTCAATACTTTCTTTTGCATCCACCGTGAGAGTCATCGGCCGGATGAATTAACATCGATGTAGGATTAACGAGCGGCAATCTACATCAACAAAGTATCTACCCGGTGAGCATGGACCATGCTTTCGCAAGGCGACCAGGCAAAGACTGTGAAGCGGCCGTCCTGCGATGCTACCAGCGCGAGCGCGTCACGTTGATCGTGCACAAATTGCGCCGCCGACAAGTGTCGCGTGCCGCCGTGCTGCACTGGCGGAACAACTACTGCCTGATTTCCGATCGTCGGCTCTGTCAGCACCATCTGCTCGACCGGCACGCTACCGGTAGGCCGTCTGATCTTGGCGCCAAACGCGAGCACTTCATACCGATCATTGATCACTGTAGCACCGTCAACTGCCGTTAGCCCTGCGACTGTATCGACAGCTTTGCGCACCGACGACTCCCACGCATTTCCATCGCGTTCCTGCTCATCACGACCAACGAGTTCTGACAGCGCTGAGAAAGCAGGCATAACTGAATAGAGGATCGGCTGAACGATTGATTCGCGCCAGCTTTCTTTTCCGGTGGGCACTACCAGCAATGAACCACCATGCGCATGGGCGCGCATCGATGCCGCCAATTGCACCAGCACATTGACCGAATCGCGCCGGTCATTTGGATCGGCGGCAGAATTGAAAGCGAGCAGGGCTTTCAGCAGCTCTGGACAATCGGGCAAGCTCGTCCCTTGCTCATCGATCACTTTTACCTGTTCGCCCATTAGCACGGCGACGTTAGCGTATTTGCCAAAGCCGTTAAACCGGCGATGTTTGATAACCAACAGTCCCGGCTCTACATCCTCAAGCACAAACCCGAAACTTGGAACTACGCGCGTCGCTCCCCAGACGCGCAACTGAGCAACGCTGGAATCGCCAGCCGGCCCTGCATTACTTTCGTACCAGACGCCGAGATGAATTCCGGGGCGCTCGACCGCGGGCGCGAGTTTGGCAAGAACCGCCGGATCGAGAGGCAGCGGGTGTTCGAACATCAGTGCTTGTCCTGCTTGTGCGGGCGGCAGGAAGGCCAACGAGATTTTTGGGAAGCGGCCCTCCTCCGGGCGCAGGCTGGCCCAGAAAGTAGCATCGATCATTGCCTGAATAGCGCCGGCCTGCGGTGCGGGTGCAAGATCGTGCTCGCCGCGCGCGTGTGCCTTTGCCAAATGGCGCGCGAAGTGAGCCTCAATAGCGGCGGCGACTGTTCGACCTGCCTGGTAGGCTGCTGTTTGAGTCATCAATTAGTTTTCGCTGCCGCGACTCCCTTGCTCGGTGTGTTTTATGTAACGCTGCTATTTGCCAGTGAATAGAGTTTGCTCATCAACAAAACAAAGTCCGTTACCCCAGGGGTCTGCAACGTAAAAGGAAAGCTCGCCCCAGGGACGCTTCACGATCTGACCTGCCGGTTCACCATGGACATCTTCGTCTGACAAGCAATTCAATCTGCTTGCACGATCGTACACGGCTTGCAGATCGGCGACCGCGAAATATATGTAATCCGGAATCGGCTTTGCCTCATCACCACCCGCGGTGACATCGACCAGCGCAAGTATTACCGGTCCGCAATCAAAATAGTGACGTGATCCGCGCGGAATTCTGCGTCCCTCGTCGTTCAGCAGTTTTGCGTAAAACTCAGCCGCTTTATCGAGATCAGAAACCTGCAGAATCACACGAAAGAGTTTGGAAGTGTTAGCCATGCTCTACTACCTCGAGCCATTTTTTGTTCAAGTGTCGTTTAAGATTACCTATTCCGGGTTGTATGCGCCAACGCCACAGACGTCTTCGCCCGCTTTCTTGACAAAGGCGATCTTGTGTTCCATCTGGTGGTTCATAGGATTAATCCAATGATAATCAACGGAACCTCCACCGCGGCTGCCGACTTCGAGAATTCTTGGTTCCAGCGGCTTGCCCTCGGCATCCTTCAAGCCGGTCGCAGGTGTGCCGACATATTGCGGAAAACCGCCGTTCGCTGTTCTGATGCCGTTTAGACCGATACAAAACACGTAAAGGTCACGATCAGAAAAAGGCGCTTTCTTTGCAGTGAAGTCCGCGAGTGCTTGTTTTCGTCCGACCGAGTTGTAATGCTCGATCGCCAGCGCGAGCATCGCTTGCGCTTCGGCGGGTGTACCGCGTTCCGATTTTGCGGCAGGCGCTGGCGACGATTTCTCGGCAGCCGGCTCGGTGCCGAGGTGCGAGTCGCGGGCCTGCTGAAGATGCGTACAACCAGTCGTAAGCCCGATCAGTAAAACCGGAATAAGATGATAAGCT
>DASQPM010000341.1:0-4216 GCA_035643935.1 Pyrinomonadaceae bacterium
GCGCCGAGAAAATCCGCCCCAATGCTCTCGCCGATTCCGACGGCAATGCCCGTCGAAGTCGCGTCAATTGGCACGCCACTAACTCGTCTGACCCAGCCGCTCTTGATCAACAGGACTTTGTCAATCGGGGTTCCTTCCTGACAAAGCGCATGGTGCTTCGCATAGACCATGAACTTTCCGATGTCGCGAAGGCGCTCAACTATTTCGTCATCAGCAACTCGCCCCGGCTGGCTTAAGTCTTCGAGCGCGCGACCGAAGCCATGTGCGCGATAGGTTTCGTCAAGCACGCGACCAAACATCGGCAGCTTTCGCAGGAGGCGAAGAGCAGGACGCGTCACCTCGAGCACAGTCGCTTTCGCATGCTGGGGTACGATGACCGTTGCGTTTCGCTCCACCCCTGCGAGCACGGCCATTTCGCCGAAGCACGTGCCCGGCTGCAACCTGCTGATTTTTCTTTGTTCCGTAGCCGACTCAGTAATGTACACATCCAAAACACCGCTGACCGAGAGGTAAAACGTGTTGCCACCCCACTCGCCCTGACGCATGATTGCTTCGCCGCTGTCATAGGCGAGCAGGCGCACGTATGGCCCGACGCGTTTGCCGTTGCCGTAGTCTCGACCATCGACGATCACTTCCAAGTCGCCGGCGTTCTTCAGCTTTCCATTTACTTCGACGAAGAGTTCGGAGGTGAGCTCGAGAGACTTCAGACTGCTCAGAATTGCTTCTCGATCCGTGATTTCGCGCGGCATGTCCGATTTATACTACGTCAGCGAACAAAGATAAATAACAATCGACTGCGGGTGAATTAGAAACTTTGAACCACTGATCAACTCCTTGGAGTGCGGCGGCCCGGCGCCGCTTTGGTCTGCGTGACTGGTCGCCGCATTGTTGGATCAACTCAAGCAGGCGTGGCCGCGACAGCTCGCGACCGGCTAAAGCGCTGCCAGGCCGGCGCACTCCAAAGAGTTGTCGCATTCACTTGATTTCATTGGCCGCTGCCAAAAATTTATCTTATAGTGAAATCGGTTTTTCATCTTCGTGCGGAAATAGTTTGCCGTCTTAATACAAATGCCATCGGATTCACTGCTCTCGCTCTCGCTCGAACAACAAATCGGTCAATTTTTCTTCATCGGCCTGCCGGGCACTAAACTCGACGACGAAACACGCGCCCTGATTGCGGAAGTGCAACCAGGTGGCGTGATCATTTTTGGTCGCAACGTCGCCTCGCCCCAACAATTAAGAGACTTACTGGACGGCGTGCGCGAGCTGCTGCCGGTTGCTCCGCTGCTGGGTGTGGATCAGGAAGGTGGCCTGGTTGATCGGCTGCGCAAGATTTTTCCGCCCATGCCTTCGGCGCGAACCATTCGCCAGCACGGTGACCTGGCCGGCGCGCGCGGGCTTGGTCGCATCAGTGGCGAGGTGCTGCGGCTACTCGGCTTTAACATGAATTTCGCGCCCGTCATGTCGATCATGACCGAAGAGCGCGATCTGCTTTCGAATGGACTCTACTCGCGTTCGTTCGGGCGCTCGCCCGGCGAGGTGCTGGGCTACACAACTGTCTACCTGCGCGGCTTGCAGGAAACGGGCATGATTGGCTGTCTCAAACATTTTCCCGGCATCGGCGCCGGCGAGGTCGACTCGCACGAGGAAATGCCGATGGTGCGTTTGACTCACGAGGACTTGCTGGCCCAGGACCTGGCGCCTTACATCGAACTCTTCGAACGCCGGGACGATCGCGTGCGCTGTGTGATGATCAGCCATGGCGGCTTTCCCAACATCGACATCAAGGAAGGCGTGACCGGAGGGTTACTTGAACCCGCATCGCTCAGTCACAACATAGTGACGAACCTATTGCGCAAGGAGCTGGGATATCAACACCTGGTGGTAACAGACGATTTGGAGATGGGCGCGATTGCTAAACATTGCGAGATCGAGTCGGCTGTGGTGCGCGCTTTCGTAGCCGGAGAAGACATGATGCTTATTTGCGCACATCCGGAAATTATTCGGCGCGGTTATCAATCGCTTTTGAGTGTGGCGCGTGCCGGCAAGTTGCCTAAAGATCGCATGCGCGGTTCGCTTAAACGAATCGCTTCAATAAAGTCGATCGTGAAACCACCGCCGCCTTTCGATCTGGTCCGGTTCAAAGTTCTCTCAGACGAGACAGCAAAGCTGAATGAGAAACTCAACTACAAGTATGGAGGAACAATCTGATGCGCCGGGTAGCTGTTCTCTTACTTATCGCCGCCGTGTTTCTCACCCTGGGTGCAAGTTGCCGGAAACGCAGCAACGTTTTTGTAATTGCGCTTGGCGATAACATTCGCACAATTGATCCTATTGGCTCGCCGTCCGTCGATGCGGCGAGCGAACGCGTGCGCGCCTTGATGTTCAATTCGCTGGTAAAGAAAGATGAGAAGTTCGACTACGTTGGCGACCTGGCTTCGGACATAAAACCGTCAAGCGATGGCACAGTTTTCACGTTTACCCTGCGCGACGGCATCAAGTTTCATGATGGGCGAGCATTTAGCTCGGCCGATGCAAAGTATACGTTGGACCTGGTTTTCTCGAGTAGCTTTGCGAAATCTGCCAGCTTCTTTGAAGGCTCCGGCGCCGATAAGAAGAGTTACATAAAGAGCGTCGAAGCCCCGGATGCAAAGACGCTGGTGATCACGTTGACGCATCCGTGGACGGGCTTGCTTAGCAACCTGGTCCCGTTGGCGATCATTCCCAAAGACAGTTATGAATCGCAAAAGACTCACCCGTTGGGGACCGGGGTTTTCAAATTCAAGAACTACGACAACTCACAGCAAGTCGTCGATCTCGATGCTAATGCCGATTACTGGGAAGGCGCGCCTCACATTCCCGCGCTGCGCGTGCGTGTGATTGCAGACACGAACGCGTTGCAAGCGGAGTTAAGATCAGGCCGCGTTGATATCGCTCCCTTGCCGACCAGCCTTTCGCCCGATGCGATCAAGCAACTGGGCCAGGATCCGAATCTGCAAGTTCTCCAGTCTACCGGCTCGAATGTGAATCTGCTGACTTTCAATGTCAGTCAGCCCCCACTCAACGATGTGCGCGTGCGGCAGGCAATCGCTTACGCCATCGATCGCGAGAGCTTGATTCGTGACTTGCTGCTTGGCCAGGCAAAGATAGCGCATTCAATCCTGCCCGAGGAATCATGGGCGTACGTGCCGGGACAACAGTATTCGTTCGATCCGGCGATAGCGAAGAAGTTATTGGACGAAGCAGGATTGAAAGACCCGGATGGCGATGGACCGCAACCGCGCTTCGCGAAGCCGATTGTTTTCAAAGTCTCGGGCAGCAGTGCGGCCGCAAAAAACTATGCCGGCGTCATTCAGAACTATCTGAAGAACGTAGGCATTCCGGTATCAATAGAAACGGCCGAACTGAATACTTTGTTTGACGAGTTGCGGCGCGGCAACTTCCAGATTTTCTACGGACAATGGGTGGGTGGAAATCAGGATCCAATCTTCTTCAAAGATTTGTTCGCGACTTCCGAGATTCCAACGGAGGCGCGCGCTTCCCGGAATCGCAGCCGCTACAGCAACAAAGAAGTCGATGCGCTGCTCGAAGAAGCAGTGAATACCTTTGATCGAGATAAGGCGAAACAGCTTTATGCGCGGGTCCAGGAAATTGTAAGCCGCGAGGTGCCGGTGCTGCCGCTTTGGTATCAGGCGAATATTGTCATTGCCCGCAAGAACGTCGGCAATATCAACGTAGATGCCAGCGGCGACTGGCGTTTCGTTCGGAATTTAACGGTCGAAAAGTGATTTGGACTGCGGCGGCTTGACGCCGCTTTGGTGTGCGGCGGCTTGACGCCGCTTTTGGATACGAAGAACTCGAGTGCGTTTTTTTACTGAATCGCAGGGCTAACCGAAAAGCGGCGTCAAGCCGCCGCAGTCCAAAAAGATACCTTTCCTTCATCGGACCGTTTTTAGTATCGGCGCCAATTCTTCGCGCGAAACGGCACCCTCGCGGACCAAGACTGGTTCGGAGCCACTCAAATCCAAAACGGTTGATGGTTCGGTCGCAGTCACCTCGCCCCCATCAATTATCAAATCGATTCCATTGGGAAAATACTTTGCGACTTCAGCAGCGTTGCGCGCAGGCGCAGAGCCAGAGATGTTTGCACTTGTCGCAGTCAGCGCGCCGCCACACACGCGCACCAACGCACGAACCTTCTCATTATCCGGCAAAC
>DASQPM010000342.1:0-2500 GCA_035643935.1 Pyrinomonadaceae bacterium
GCCAACCAGGAATAATCGGGACAAGCCGTCCTGTTGGATCAATTCACTTACAACGGCGCGCAGGTCGCCGGTCAGACCACCGTGATAAATTGTAGAGGTCAAATGTTCAGTGCCACCGCAGGTGCGCAGGTTCATACGAACCACGTTGAAGCCTGCGCTAAATGATTTTTGCGCCGTGCTTAGCATGTAGGTAGACTCGCTCGAACCTTCGATGCCGTGCCAAATTATCATCGTGGGATGGTCAGTGGGATTGTGTTGCCAGCGGCAATGAGCCAGGACCTTTACATCTGGTGCGGTTTGAAAAAGTCGTTCTTCATCACGGACCGACTCAAAGTTGCGCTGGCGCGGCCAGGCGAAAGCGGCGAGCGTTTGCGCGTGGCCGCCCTGAAAAACGGGATGAGGCTGAAAAGACTTTGTGCCAAACAATTGGGCGACACGGTTGAGAAATGCGGCTGCCCTTTCAACCGGCTGGTTGCTTTCCACTTCATTAATAGTTTGGACCACGGATTTATTCCGGAAACTTGGACTGCGGAGCTATCTGAGTCTACTCTAAAAAAAGAAAGCGTGTCAGTTCGGAAACGTACGCAGTTAACGGGAATACGGGCATTCACAGGACGATTTGTGATTTATGCGGTCGAAGCCAGCAAATAGGGAGTGGCGATCTCGCACCAAACGCGATCTGATCATCGAGGTCTGGGAGGCTTTGGATTGTGAGTCGGTGGGCACGCTCGAGTTGGAGCAGATACAACAAGTGCTCCATGAAGAGTTGGGCGAAGGCGCGATCGCGAGCCCGGGATCGATTGCACGTGTAATCGCAGACGAGGGCGCGGCCTTGCGTCATCCGGAAGTTTTCGAGTGCGACTTGAAATGGCGGGAAGGGAAGGTAGCTGCAACTTCCAACCTTGATTTTTCCAGTTTTGCTGCCGCGCTTGAATCGTTTGCTGAGGTCGAAGGCCGCCGCGCGTCAGCAGAGCAGAAAGACGACGCAGCGTTGCGGCGTTTGCGCGAAGTGATTGCCGGCGCGCGCCAGAATGCTTTGCTGGTTGCGCGCAGCAAAGTCATGCCCGATTTGCAGCGGGCAGAAGCAAAAGAAATTTCCGAGTGGCTAAGAGTTTGGCTGGTTGGGCCTGAATTATTTCGCGATTGGTTGGATCTGCGGATGCGATCCGCGGAGTTTCAGAAGAGGTTCGGCGAAGCAGAAGTTACTAATGAATAGCGCGCTTGGTACGTGTTCGGTCAATCAGGAGAAACACAGCCCATAGCACGACGAAGATTATGAGCCACGGAACAAGCCTCTCAGCTGCGTACGCAAAGAAGTTTCCTCGGTAGAAGACGCGCAAGCCATCAGTAGGTGCTCGAACCCATTTCCACCACGAGGTCGTGACTTCCGCAACGAAAGCAATGATGAACGCGGGAAGTAAGTATCTCATTGCAAGATGAACACCGAAGAATCAAGTAAGCACCCAACTGAACGCTTATTCGCGCTTCGTCTCATTGCGGGCGAGACGCCCGCGGTCCCAGTAACCGCGCTCTCAGGTTACTCTTCTTCTTCGCCGCGGATGCGGCCTTCCGCTCGCGACTGCTCAACGATCTTGTGCGCCAGTTGTCCCGGCACGGGATCGTAATGCGAAAACTGCATGTGAAACGATCCGCGCGCCGCGGTGATCGAGTTGAGCGTCGATTGATAGTTTAGCATCTCCGACATCGGCACCTGTGCTTTGATTACCTGCGACTTGCCGCTTGCTTCCATGCCCTGCACACGTCCGCGGCGCGAATTGAGGTCGCCCATGATGTCGCCGCTGTTTTCCTGCGGCGCAACTATCTCCACATCCATGATCGGC
This sequence comes from Pyrinomonadaceae bacterium, assembly GCA_035643935.1. Taxonomy (GTDB): domain Bacteria; phylum Acidobacteriota; class Blastocatellia; order Pyrinomonadales; family Pyrinomonadaceae; genus PSRF01. Next base: position 1,842 of record DASQPM010000342.1, read on the forward strand.
TCGAGAATTGACGGCTTCACTTTTTCCATCGCGGCACGAAACGCTTTGCGGCCCGCGGCGCGAAACGAATGTTCGTCTGAGTCGACGTTGTGATACGAGCCGTCAATCAATTGCACTTTAAAGTCCACTAGCGGGTAGCCCGCGATCGCTCCCGACTTTGCCGCTTCGATAATGCCTTTCTCGATTGCCGGGCGAAACTGTTGCGGCACGGCGCCGCCGAAAATCTTGTCCTCAAAAATGAAACCACTACCTCGCGGCAATGGCTCAAACACAACCTTGCAGTCGCCAAACTGCCCGCGGCCGCCGGTTTGTTTCTTGTGTCGTCCCTGGACCTCCGCGCGCTGCGTGATCGTTTCCTTGTAAGGGACCTTGGGCGGATGCAAAGTCACTTCCACGCCGTAGCGCTTCTTCAGTTTCTCGACCACGGTCTCAACGTGAAGTTGACCTGAACCCGAAAGCAGAAACTCCTTTGTCTGTGCGTCACGAGTAAAGTGCAGTGCCTGATCTTCTTCCAGAATCTTATGCAGCGCCACGCTGATCTTCTCTTCGTCCTGTCGCGATTTCGGTTCGATTGCAAATGCGATCGCGGCCTCGGGATACTCGACGGGCGGATAGACAATCGGCGCCGCCTTATCGCACAGCGTATCGCCGGTCTGCGT
>DASQPM010000343.1:0-7617 GCA_035643935.1 Pyrinomonadaceae bacterium
CGGAATTCATCGAGCACGAACGCGAAGGCTTGATCGTTGAACCAGAACCGAGGGCCATCGCCGCATCTCTGGACTCGCTTTATGCGGACCGCGCGCGGGCGCGCGCGATGGGCGAGCATGGACAAGAAAAACTGCAGTCGATGAATCTGTCCTGGGACCACGTGGTCCAAAGTCTGATTAATGGCGCTGGATAACGAGTCAATCGGTTTTCTCTTGCTCGCCTAACGATTCATCTGACTGAAGCCGGTTGTTAATAGCATTCTCAATGAAATCTGGGTCCCGGAGTCGGATCGAAATGCTGTTACTGGCCATCAGTCTTCTGGTGGCGCTTGCTTACTTTGCCGGCGTGCCAAAAAATCCGCCCGGCTTCTTCATTGACGAAGCTTCCATAGCTTTCAACGCGCACTCCATCGCGCAACAGGGCATCGACGAGCACGGGCAACAATTCCCGCTCTACTTTCAAGCGTTTGGTGAATACAAGAGTCCCGTTTACATCTATCTGCTGGCCACGCTCTACAAGTTCACTGGTCCGGGCGTCTTGGCCGCGCGCACGCTAAGCGCCGTTCTTGGGTTGATCGCCGCGTTGCTACTTGGACTGCTTGCTTTCCAGATGACTCGCCGGCGCGCTGCGGGACTTATCATTTTTATCGCGGCTGGACTTACGCCCTGGCTCTTTGAAATCAGCCGGCTGGTCTTTGAAGTGACTCTGCTGCCTGCGTTGTTGGCTCTGTTCCTGCTGGTTTTGCACCGCGCTTCAAAGCACGAGAAATGGTCCTGGTCCATCGCTACCGCGCTCGCGCTGCTGCTGGGTCTAATGGTTTATTCATATTCGGCGGGACGCTTGCTCGCGCCGCTGCTAGCGTTGGGCCTTGCTTTTTTCATTACGAGACGGCGCTGGCGTGGTGTCGTGCTCACCTGGATTCTTTTTGGCCTGACGCTTTTACCGCTCGCAGTTTTTAGTGCGCGGCATCCGGGCACGCTCGGCGAGCGATTCAAGTATGTGACGTACGTTAAGCCGGAAGACTCGCGCCCTCAAATTGTTGTTCGGTTCATTAAAAACTATGCGCGCGACTTCGGCCCCCGTAGCTGGCTAATCGCGGGCGACCCAGAGCCGCGCCATCATCTTCCGGGCATGGGAAGTTTACTTGCCGGACTCGTGGCTCTGTCCATCCTGGGATTTGTTCCGATTCTCCTTTATCACCGGCGTGAAGCGTGGTGGCGCTTTGTCGTGTATGGCCTAGCAGTCGCGCCAGTGCCCGCAGCGCTGACCCTGGATCATTTCCACACTTTGCGCCTGATCGCCCTCCCGGTTTTTCTGCTCGTGCTGGCAGTGCCCGCAATCGAGTTTCTTTCTGCGACGGGCCCACGGCAAAGAGCAAGGCGAGTGTTACTCGCGACCTTAGTTGTATTGACGATTGTTCAAGGCGCGCTTTTTCAATACCGGTTTCACACAGCGCCGCCGCGGGTGGACGCTTTTGATAGTTATTATCCGCAAGTGCTCGACGCAGCATTGGCCCAACCCAAGCGGCCCATTTATCTGCTTGACAAAACTCCCGCTGCGTACATGTATGCCTACTGGTACGCAACCCTGCGCGGACTTGATTTGAACAACTTTCACCGCACCGTGAAAGACGAATTACTGCCACCAGGCGCGGTCGTCATCAGTCACGAGACGCCTTGTACAAACTGCGAAATGATTTTTGAGCGCGGGCAGTTCAGGGTTTACAGGCAGCATTGAAGAACATGCGGGATCTGTTCTTAGAGGGTTTGAAATTGATGCTTTGAGCTTTATTACGTCTCGACTATCCAGAAGGAACAAAGTACAAAGTTCAGCATTACTCATCACTCATCACTCATCACTCATCACTTTTCCGCAACCACGATCAGATTCTTTCCCAGCGGCGGTGGCACGAGCGATTCGATGCGGCTTAGTGTTGGAACGATGAATCGATCATAAAATCTGACACTGCCGGGTTCCATGGCGGCGGATCTTAAAAGACAGTATTTAATCCACCACGGGGCGATGCCCGCGAAGTCAAAGTATGACGACAGCACTATCTTGAACCCTGCTTGCCTTAGCTTCTCCTCGAGTTCGGTTTTCGCGTACCGGCGCTCGTGGCCCACTCGCGCGTCGAAAGCGCCATAAAGCCAGGGCAGCGCCGGCACAAACAACAAAACACGCCCACCCGCCGACAAAGTTTGATGCACGGCCTCGAGTTCCAATTCATCGTCCGCGATGTGCTCCAGTACATTGACGTAGAGAATGGAGTCAGGCGTCTGCCTGGCTTTTATCAGAGGTGCAGCATCCACGAAGCTCGACTGGTAGGTGTTAACGCCTGGCTCGCCCTTGCCCATATTAAGTAACCGCGCCTTAGCGACAAGCCGCTGATACATTTCAGCAGATGGCTCGATTAGTGCAAGCGTTTCACATTTATGATGCTCGAGAAGCAGTTCGGAGAACGAGCCAAGTCCGGCGCCGACTTCGACCAGGTGCCGGCCCAGATATGGCATGAAGATACGGATGATCCAACGATGGTAGTTGGCCGCCTGGGCCATTGCCTCCAATTCCCTGCCTTGATATATGAAATTATCTTTCGCGCCAGAGAGGGCGCTGCCGTTGGCCGCTGATTGCTGCGACTCAGGATCGCCGGCGTTCATTTGCTGAGCTCCTGAGCATTGGGAGTGACGACGGGGGCTGGCCGAGACTGCGACTGCGGCACTTGTTTAAATGAATTGCGCAAACTGCAAAAGAGGTTGAAGCGAATCACCAGCCAAAGCGCGATCAAACCATCCGTCATTACAACCTTTTTGCCTTCATCGTAAGTCCGTCCGTAATAACTGATGGGCACTTCGTAAATCGGCACTTTCAATTTCGCGATTTTCGCCACCACCTCGACTTCGAATCCGAAGCCGCTCGAAACGATCGTCATGTTGCGAATGATCTCGCCGCGAAAGGCTTTGTAACCCGTTTCAACATCGGTCATGTTCAGGTTGGTCAGTGCGTTGGAAAGAAACGTCAGGAACTTGTTGGCGACGTAATGATAGAAATAAAGAACGCGCGTGGCCCTGCGAACGAGAAAGCGGGAACCGAACACCGCATCGGCGTGTCCTTCGAGAATCGGACGAATCACACCGTAGATGTCCGTGGGGTCATATTCGAGATCGGCATCCTGCACGATAACTATTTGACCGGTAGTGAGTGCAAAACCGGTCTTCAATGCGGCCGTCTTTCCGGAGTTGCGAGTGTGCCGAACCACACGCACCTGCTGATGCGCTTCGGAAAGCTGCCGCGCAAGTTCGCTGGTTCCGTCACTTGAACAGTCGTCAACGATAATGATTTCAAGCAGACAGGGTACGTCCAGCAGCTTACCCACAACCATACGGAGCGTTGTCTCCTCGTTGTAAACAGGAACCACTACAGAAAGGCAGGCCGGATATTGCTGATCTCCCTGCATTGACTGACTTCCCAATAGTTCCTGGTTGCTTGATTCACTCATCGCTCATCTCACCTCACTTACCCGCCCTGTTCTCGCCTGATGCCATGAACGCTTTTGTCAGGCGCCCGCTATCACCCGAGACTTCGACTTCCCCGATCCAATAATTGAAACCGTTTAGGTTATTGTCGGGAGGATCGTCAGGGTTGCGCCGAAGATAACCGAAATAATGGAGCAGGACGAGCGAACGTGCATCTTCCTTTGTAATGAAGGCGGGATTGTTAACTATCTCGAGTAACACACTGGCCCGCGTCATATCGCCTTTGTTTAGTTTATCGATAATCAGCGCCCGCTCGGCAGGTTGCAAACTGATCCCCGCATTACTAATCATTCTATCTACATAACCTTCACTGCTGAGATCCTTATAATGCACGCGAAAGTTCGCCCGCTCGATCCAGCCCTCCACAAACCTTTGCAGATTTTTTTCCACTTTTAACCGGTCATCCTGAAAACCGACCGGCACCTCCTGCGCGATTAATTCTACATCCGCTAAAAATTCCGCGTAACGCGGCAGCTGACCGTAAGAAGCAAGGTATAAGCGATAGAGGGCCTGGCTCCAGGATCGATGTTGGCCCAGAATGTTAACCGGATCTTCCTTGATTAGTTTGTCCCATTCCTTGATTTCGAGCTTGAAAGGAAGCGGCGCCTCGGATCTCGTTTGGGGCTCAGTCTTCACGACTGCATAAAGATCGTCGCGGCCATCGAAGCGATTGATGTAGCGCAACCGCCCGGCAGTAACAGCGGCCACCAGAAATGCTTCGTAATCCACGCGACGTTCAGGGGCAATGGAATTATTTGCGATGACAATGTAAGACGTCGGAATCTTTTCCAGCAGGTCCAGAAACTTTTCATGGATTGCGCCGGCTCGCGTTGCCCAATCAATCTGGTCTTCGTAAGGCGAGTTGAATCCTGACGTGCCGACGATCAGAGGCCGCTGGTGATCCGCCGAACGCAACATGTAACGATAATTGAAGTCGCCACCCGCGGGCAGGACGACGAGACCACCTCGCATTGGCGTTTCCTTCAGTCGCAAACTAACTGCGTCCGGAAACACGTCGCCGCGCACCACTCGCAACGGCGCAGCGTTAAGCTCGACCAGCAACAGGGCGCAGGCAACGGTAAATACCGCAGTGGAACGCAGGCGCGGTCGCCGGGCAACAATGAGTTCAGCGATGCGCTGCACGCCAAGAGCAGCGAGAATACTGAGACCGAGATAAGCGAACATGGCGCCGCGCGTCGGCACGCGCATGCTGCGAAACATCGGCAGCAGGTCGTAGCAGATGCGATAGAAAAAGAAGTTCCAGCCGAGCGAGTAGCAAAAACCGGTAACCGTCAGAATCATGCCGAGCCAGAAGGCGTCGTCGCGACGATCAGAACGCAGGGTTTGAATCAGGTTCGTATTCGCTGCTCGCAAAAAAGCAGGATAGGCGATACACAGTCGCGCGATGATAGCGATTGTCAAAACCGCAAGCACGCGTTCTGAGGTGAGGTAGTGAAAGACGTTGCCGAATGCATTAGTCCCGTCGAACCCAACAGCGAGAATCGAGAGCGCAAACGCGAAGGCAATAAGCGCGTCAAGTCGGCCCAGCCAGTTGCGGTTGACTGAGCGCTCGCTGAGTACCGCTCGTTTCTCCAAAGGAGCAGCGATGATTACCGCTGCCAGCGAAAAAAGAACCGGCAGCAGACCCGGAAAAAGTTTGAATTGCGCGCCGCCAGCAATGCCTTCTCCCATTCTGTTCCAAAGCTTGTTGCGGTTTTCGACGGACAGCCAATGGATAGGCCAGGCAGAGTTGGCTTTCACTTCTTCGATGCTGCGTTTGAAGCCGTAGAGCTTTGAGACCAGATAGTACGGCAGCATGAAGGGGACCAGCGCCAGTGCGGCGATGCCAAGAGCGGTTGCGCCGCGGCGCCAGAATTGACGATCACCCCACAGTTGATAACGTGTCAACAGGATCGCGCCAACAAATGCGAAGGGCACAAGCGTCAGCGCGAACCATGAAACGCTCGTTAGTCCGTTCATGAAAAACGCGACCCCAAGCCAGATGGCCCGCTTGTGACTGCGCCGGCGGACGAACAGCACCAGGGCTTCAAAGACGAGCGGTATCCAGGGCGAGAACAAATACGGGAGATGCGAAAGCAGATGAAAACGAAATGGGACGAAGGCGAAAATAATTCCGGCCACCCAGCCCACACTGCTTGAACCTGTCAGGGTGCGCCCAAGACGAAACGCTCCATAGCCGCAAAAGACAAAACCGAGAAACAGCGCGATCGCATGAACTGTCAGCGGCCTCAATCCCAGCGCGAAGAGCGGAAAGAATGGCAGAGCCAGGCCGTAACAATGTTCGCTGAAAGCCAGCGTGTAACGCAGCGGATAGAAGATATTCGCGTCGAACAGGTGAAGCGGGTTTGTAAACGTCTGATGATAATCCCACCAGAGTATCCACGAGACGAGATATGGGTCGCCGGAGTCAGCCACCACGTCGCGTAGGTAGTTGATATACGGCCACGTAAGCAGCGCCGTGAAGTTAGCGAAAGCGAACACGACAAACAGCTCGTGCAGTAGCGCGCCAAACTTCCCTGACTTTTTGTTAGCGCCGAAACGGGCTCGCATTTGTTTCATGCAAACAATACGACATCGTCGATCCACACAGGTGATTAACTGAATTTCTTTCGTCGTCCGACTACGTCCGGAGCGCAGTTGTTGCGGGCGGCGCGGACTTTATCATATCTTGTTCGATCGGCAATCCATTCATTTTTCATTTCGGCCCAGGCCTCGAAGAAAGAATCCGACAATCATGTCAGCAGAAAAGCTTGCGGAGACGAGAACGATTTGCGCCACGCCGACGATTGCCATTGAGCTGCGCCCCACAGACCTCATTCCGCGCGCAGCAGGAAAAAGGGGGAGATAAGTTGTCATTTGAGTTAGGACCACAGGATAGTCGATCCTTGAACAACAGTGCGAAAAGATCAGTTGATCCCAGAGGTAGGATCAGCCTGGTAATACCGGCCCGCAACGAGGAGCAATGCATTGCGGAAGTCATTGAAAAGTCCCTGCCTTTCTGTGATGAGATCGTAGTAGTTGATGGACATTCAGTAGATCGAACGGTCCAGGTTGCGGAGAGCTACGGCGTTCGCGTAGTCAAGGATAACAAACGCGGCAAAGGCGAAGCGATCCGTGTAGGGGCGATGGCGGCAACGCATGAGATCGTCGTATTTATGGATGCCGATGGTTCGCATGACCCTGAGGACATTCCTCATCTGACCGAACCAATATTGGCCGGGCATGCCGATCTGGTAATTGGCTCTCGCGGGCGGGGCGGCAGTGATGAGGCGCATGGCGATATTGACAAGTTGCTGCGCATGGTCGGCTGCGACGTCATCCTCATCGGCATCAACATGAGATGGAAAACGAAGTTCACAGAAAGCCAGAACGGTTTCCGCGCCATTCGCACTGAAGTCATTCGCGCGCTCGACCTCAAAGAGAACATCACCACGATTGAGCAGGAGATGATGATGAAAGCCCTGAAGAAGGGCTACGTCGTAACAGAAGTTCCTGCTCATGAATATTCCAGAAAGCACGGCACATCTTCTATCAGGCTTCACCGGGTTTGGTTTCGCTACATCTATAGTTTCATCAAGAACCTATTTTGAGCTGAGAAGGCAATGATCCGACCCGAACAGTCAGGTTCGTTTTTCAAAAAAGGTCTTGCGAACCTGCGCGGACACGTCGAATTCGGCGACGCGTTGGTGTTTTTCTACGCGCTCGTCTTTATTCGTGAGTATCTTTGGATCATCAATAACAACTTTATCGGGTGGATCCTCAGCGTGCCGCTGGCGGCCGTTTGTTTGTACCTCTACGTTTCTACGAAACAATTTCCAGGCGAAAGGTTTGGTGCCGGATTTTGGTTGCTGGTAGGACTGCCGCTGTTGTTGATTTACCTGCTGCGCGCGGCTTTTCCGGACCACTCCTTTGACGTGTTGGCGTATCACCTGCTTAATGCTGAGCGAACCTTGCGCGGCACCCTGTTTGGGCCGGGTGATTTCTTTCCCACAGCTTTCGCCTTCAATCCCATCGCCGACACGTTAACCGGCATTAGCCGGTCTTTTCTGGGCTACAGACTGG
>DASQPM010000344.1:0-5725 GCA_035643935.1 Pyrinomonadaceae bacterium
CATTCATCAAGCACTTCAAGTAGCACCAACGATGCAGAACCGAGAGCGGTAGCGACCGGATGCTTCGGTCAACGATGAAACAGATGAAAATTGAGGCGTTCGAGCAGTCTTCAACATTGAATGCTGACATCCGGTCGCTACCGCTCGCGGTTCTGCACCGAGCACTCTAATGGCGAACATCTGATAAACGTCACGACGAATATGGCGCGACCAGTACTGATTATTGAAGACGATCCGGACATCTCCGAGAGCTTGAAGTACAACTTCGAGCGCGAAGGATTGTCGACCGTTACTGCGGCCACTGGGGAAGCCGGCCTGGCTGCGGCTCTTAACGAACGCGAGCCGCCGGCGCTAATAATTCTCGATCTGATGTTGCCCGGAATGAGCGGCACTGAATTATGTCGCCGGCTGAGAAGAGAACCCGCGACCCGGCGGACGCCTATAATCATGGTGACTGCCAAAGCTTCGGAATCGGATCGCGTTACCGGATTAGATCTGGGCGCCGACGACTACATCACTAAGCCGTTTTCGGTGCGTGAACTCCTCGCGCGCGTGCGCGCAGTCATGCGGCGCATGGACGAGACGACCAGCAAGACTTATGAAGACGATAACTTGCAGATCGACTTTGACGACATTCGCGTAGTTTGTCGTGGTCAGAAGATCAAGTTGACGAACAAAGAATTCACTTTGCTTTCCGTACTGGCCCGGAGTGCCGACCGCGTTATTACGCGCCAGCAATTGTTGGACAACGTTTGGGGCTACAGCTATTACGGAGACGCGCGCACACTCGACGTTCACATAAGACGGCTGCGACAAAAGTTGGGCGAATGCGGCGACTGCATTGAAACTGTCGTTGGCGTTGGCTACCGTTTTGTCGGTTGCCCTGCCAACGCGTGACGGCGGCGTCCTTCCTGAGGAGTTACGTTTAGAGGCGGGTGATGCCCGCCATTACAATTGGCGAAGGCAATAACTGTGTCCAAGCGCAATGCCATCTTGATCGCAGCCGGTGCGTTTTTCCTTGCCGCCCCGCTTCTCGTTCCTTCTTTTCCAGCCCGCCTGATTGCGGCTGTTCTCTCATTTCTACTAGCAATCTTTTTGTTGACCAAAGCTCTCTCGACAGGAAGTAACACCAGAAATCTCGCTGTAAATCGCGCTAGTGAATCAACCGGCGACGAACCAGCGACTGAAATTTTTGCGTTGGGCAAGTTGTTCGAGGCGACGATGAGCGGCATGCGCGAAGGATTGCTGGTCGTGGATAGGGACATGCGCGTCGTTGCTTCAAACTCGGCGGCGCACCGGTTGTTCAATCTTTCCGGCGGCAAATTAAATTCGCAGCGCCTGACCGAGCTAACGCGCAACCCGGCGATCTATAGCGCGTTTCTCGATGCGCTCCAGGGAACGGAACGCAGCGGTGTGAAAGTGGAAACACATGGACCTGAGCGCCTAATTTTCGATTTGCGCGTTGTGCCGCTGAACAATTCGAATGGTACGCCTCCCAGCAGTACTGACATAACTATCCCGCAAGGCGCGCTGGGGGTTTTTATTGACGTCACGCGTATCGAGCGTCTTGAGCGCGTGCGGCAGGAGTTTCTTTCGAATGTTTCGCATGAGCTGCGCACGCCGCTGACAGCAATCCTGGCTTTCGTCGAAACTTTGGAAACAAGCGCCATCGAAGATCAGGAGAGCGCAAAACACTTTCTTTCCATCATTCGCAAGAGCGCATTACGCATGAACACCTTGATCGGAGACATACTTGAGTTGAGCGCAATCGAAGCGGGCAATGTGAAAGTAAGGGCAGAAGAGTTTGCACTAGCTCCTCTCGTCGCTGAGGTTATCTCCGCCCTGGCTGCGCAAGCGGAGGTGCGGGCGATTACCGTTGTTAATGAAGTACCGCTCGATACGGAAGTGTTTGCCGATCCCCGCCGGTTGGAACAAATGCTGACGAACCTGATCGACAATGCCATCAAGTTCAATCGTGAGGCGGGCAAAGTGACGGTGAGTTTTGAACGCGGCGCTCGCGATCAGATATTGATTGTAGACACTGGCGAAGGAATCCCGGCGCAGTACCTTGATCGATTGTTCGAAAGGTTCTACCGCGTGGACCGCGCCCGTTCGCGCGTCATGGGCGGCACCGGCCTCGGCCTCGCGATTGTGAAACACCTGGTCCGCGCGCACAGCGGCGAAGTAACAGTTACCTCTGAGTTAGGCAAAGGAAGCAGCTTCACAATCGAACTACCACGCAAAGATAAATAGCAGAATATTCGGGGCGATAGTTCGTCAGGCTTTCTTGATTTCAAAACGGCATTGCGGTGGTCCATCCCGGTCACACCGTTCCTGAACCGGCGCGCCCACGATCTCTGACATGAGAGCTTCAGCAAGTTGACAGACTTCCGGATGTTCACTAACGGCTGCCGCCAGCGGACAACTGCCGCTGCGAATGATCAATTTGGTTTCCTCTTTCTCAATTCTGGCCGCTCCGCCCAGTGCTTCCAATGCCTTTACTGCGCTACCCGCGCGACTCTCCAAACTTGCTTTGGCGGAAGATTTACGCTCCGCCAGTGAGCGGCCAACTTCCCGCAAAACCTCAGTGACAGTGTTTGGCTCAAGCCGCTTTTCAAGAATGGTAATGAGAGCGTTCAGCAAGAGATCGTACGCCTTGGGAAAAAGCCGCTCCGCATCGTGGGTTAGCTTGTAAGCGAAATGTGGTTTGCGAAACCCACGCCGCACGCCACTCTGCTTTACCAGTCCATCGCGTTCAAGCGCCAGCAGCTGCGCCCTTACTGCGTTGTCGGTGAGCTGCAGTTTTTCCATCAACTCATTAACCGTCAGACTCTCGCCGCGCAGCAAACTAACGATGCGCCCGCGGGTGCTCTCGAAATACCTTTCCCCTGGTTTAGTTTTATCCATTAAGCTCCAAGTCAACAAGAGTATACGCTTTTGCGCGCATTACGGCAATAAGTCAATTTAATACTTGACTTATTGGAGCGCGCGCCGTACTCTTTTCTGCAAAACACATTTGCCCCAGGAAGGGCCAGGACAATTCTTCAAATCTTAGGAGGCAGCACAATGGCACAAGCAATCTACGGAACAACTCTAACAGAGGCGACTGAGACGGACACGACCACTCCAGGTTACCAGGGGTATCAGATCCTGCACCTTGGTTTTACGGTGGCGCCGATCGTCGCCGGGCTCGACAAGTTCTTTCATCTGCTGGTGAACTGGGACCAATACCTACCGGCATTCGTCAACAATATTACGGGCGGGCACGGACATCAATTGATGCTAATCGCTGGCGTAATCGAGATCATTGCCGGTCTTGGCGTTTGGTTCAAGCCGAAGATTTTCGCCTATGTCGTGAGCGCCTGGCTGCTGCTAATTATCGCTAATCTGCTTTTGATCCCCGGTTACTTCGACGTTGCCTTGCGCGATTTTGGTTTAGCACTTGGGGCACTTGCCCTGGGTCGCTTGAGCCATGAGTATTCTGACTGAGTAGTCAGAAAAGAAGCGACCGTGTTTGGTTCAGAGGCGGCGCAGACGGAGAGTGGAAAATCGCTTACCGATAGGGAATGCTCTTCGACTGACTGCTGCCTCGCTGTTTCCGCGACAGCGTTATTTTCAGCAACGGCGGCGTAACCAGGGTGGTGATGACTACCATGATCACGACGGCGCCAAACGTCGCTGAGCTTACCACCGGCGTCATCCTGCCGGCTGCATTCGGCAGCATCAGCGTCGCGCCGATGCCGGCCACGATCAATCCAACTTCGCCGCGCGGAATCATGCCAACTCCGACCGCCCATCGATTGAGGTCGCGCTCAATTAACGCGAGCGAACAAATCTGTTTGCCGGCAATTGCAGCGATCGTTAGCGCAAGAGCAAAACCGAGCAAATCGAAATGACCAAACACTCGCAGATCGACTCTCATTCCCATCAACACGAAAAAGATGGGCACGAGGAACGTCGTAACCGGCTCGAGCAACTGACTTAAATCGCGTTCGCCGCGATCGGTAAACGATTTGAAGTGAACATCGTCGAGGACTAACCCGGCCGCAAAGGCCCCGACGATTGTTGCAAGCTCAACTTGCGCTGCGAGCCATGACAGTCCAAAACAAAACGCGATCGAGAGAACCAGCAAGACCCCGCGACTCTCCAGTTTGCTCGCGCCGCGAAAGAGCGGCGGTATGATGTAACGGCCGATGACAAGGGTGCTGACAAAAAAGATAACTGCCTTTACGGCCAGCCAAAAAATATAAGCGACGGAAAGCGAAGTCCCTGTCGCCGCAGCCGCCACCGCGCCTACTACCGTCGCCAGAATCAGTAAACCGATAACATCGTCGATCACTGCCGCGCCCAGAATAATGCGCGCCTCGCGCAGTCTTACTTTTCCCAGATCTTTCAGAACGCGGGCGGTGATGCCGACGCTGGTGGCGCACAACACTGCGCCGATGAAGACATGGACGAGTCGAGACTCGTTTGGCAAAAAGTACGCGGACACTCCCCAGCCCAAGAAAAATGGTGCGATTACTCCGGCGACCGCAACGAACAGCGAAGACCAGCCAACTTCCAGCATCTCGCCCAGGTTCGATTCCAGCCCCACCTCAAATAACAAAAGAATCACGCCTAGCTGTGCCAGCGCCGCGATCACGTCATCGCTTTTGACCCAATCCGCGTGGTGAAAACCAACCAATGCGAGGTTGCCGAGAATGATTCCTGCTAACAACTCGCCCAGCACTGCTGGTTGGCCGACACGTTCGAAAAGTACGCTGCTGACCTTGGCAATCAACAGAATCGCCGCCAGACCCGCCAGAATCCTGGGACTAAAATCATACCCACTGCTGGTTGGTGCAACCGGAATTTCCGTGCCGGCCCACGCAGTTTGCGCCACCAACAAGATCGGTAGCACCGGAACGATTGCAAGCAATGGTCTTTTCATGGATTTAAAGGAATTGACGCCGGATTATTACACATTCGCAAAGACAGGCCCGTAGGATAGGCCCACTATGCTTGCGCGACTAGCTGTTTTATGTTGCTGCTTGTTTGCCTGGAGCGCTTGCGGCCACTATAATGCGCCAAATTTGAATGCGCTTTAGTTGGGTGGGAGCAGCCAGCGCTTCTCGAGATAACAATTTTCAATGTCAACCCCTCTTAGATGGAAACAACGCGGCCGTGTTTCGCCTCTTAGCCGCCGTCAACCCGAAACTCCGCTGCGTACGCTTGCACTAAACTTAAGTGAGGCCGCTCGTTCAGCACTGACCGAGCCGTTTCGGCTGACAGTGGAGCACAGCCCCATCTATCTGCCTCGTTTGCCGCAGGCCTTTGATGGCTTTCGCATTGTGCAGCTTTCCGACATCCACCACAGCCCCTTCACCAGCGTTCATCAAATTGAGCGCGCCGTGGAAACGGCCAACAGTTTGCAGCCGGACATGATTGCGTTAACCGGAGACTATGTTTCCAAAGAACGCCGGTACGCGGCGCCGTGCGCCGAGCTGCTGGGAACGCTGAAAGCTCGTCATGGCGTGTTTGCAGTTCTGGGCAATCACGACCATTGGACTGACGCCGCTTTGATTACTGACTTGTTCCGTGCTGAAGGCATCACGGTGCTGGTAAATCAGGGGATGCGCTTTGAAAAAGACGGCGCGGCTTTTTGGCTGGCCGGCGTGGACGATACGATGGTGGGACTGGAAGACTTATCACTTGCCCTGGCCGGAGCAAGCGATGAGGAGATGAA
>DASQPM010000345.1:0-6981 GCA_035643935.1 Pyrinomonadaceae bacterium
ACCTCGCTGGGCGGGCAGAAGGTATTCGAGGGGAAGCTGCTGGAGGAGTGAAGGGTTAAACCCTACTGTCTGAACCCGCTGATCAGGATAACATCTCTGGTTGTCGCGCCGGTGCGAATAGCCTTGGCTTGCAGTCGCGCGAGAGGTCGAACCAGTCGATCCGGCCAGTGGTGGAACTAGTCAACTGTTTCGGCGCACCACCATCAGCCGGCCTACTCCAGATGTTCGAGACACCTCCGCGCATGTCGCCATGTGCAAGCGCGCGTTGACAGTTCATCGCTACCGATCGTTACAAACCCCTCTGCTTTCGTGTGTGTGACACAGCTAATCATCCTACATTTCGATAGCTCTCACGATTGTTAATTGCCTCCCGCGCGGCCACTCGCATCCGTTGCCACAATAGAAAAACGGACAGACCGGAAAGTTTGTCCTTTTGGTGGCCCACTCGCATTTATTCCCGTAATACCCACTCGCATTTATTGCCGTAATAGAAGAATGGACAGACTGGAAAGTCTGTCCTACTTACCTAACGAAACGATCGTTGCGCCCAAACCGCCAGCTTCCGGCGGCGCGTCAGCCCAATCGACAACAAAGGGCGTTCTGCTCAATATCTTCCGTACCATCTCACGCTGCACGCCAATTCCTTTGCCGTGAATAATTCTGACGCTGCGAAAGCCCAGTCGCCGGGCTTCATTCAGGTACTCCTCAACTACAAGTTTCACTTCGCGCGGCTGAATTGTATGAAGGTCGAAAACATCTGTGATCGGAATTGAAACCGGTTCAGGAAACGGATCGAACGGATCCATCGAATCTGAATCCCCAGCGCTTGTCTCGTCCGCATTCGTCATCACGCTATTTTTCTTTCGGGGCAATGTACGCTCGCCGGGCTTTTACAACAAGCTTACCTCGTGACTTTTGCGTGTTCGCCGTCAAATCGATTTTCAGTTTTCGCAAACTGCCATCGCGCTTCTTATTTGAGGACACGAACGCGAGGTTGTAGCGAGTACGCAGGTGATCGATAAGCATGTTGAAAGTGGAATCAAGTTTCTCGGGTTTATCTTCCATGACTTCGCCGCCCGTCTCCTCTGCAAGGTCTCTTATGTCCAACGTGTGGCCAAACACACCGAGCGCCTTTGTTCCCACCACCATGTACCGGTTTTCCATGCGCTGTACGATAGTGGTAGGAATTAGTCCACAGACAACGCTGCCAGATTCGTAGAGTGCCAGCTTAGCTGCTTTGCCAGATGGTCCATGACCGCAGTCGAAGTTTCGCGTAATGCCGGTGATCGCAATTATCACGCGCCGGCCAACCGGGTTGCCGGCGGTCACCATGTAATCCGCGGCTTTAGCAAAGGCCTTGTTCAAGCAATGATCAGCCCAGGTGTGGTTCCTCGGAATTCGCCCCAGCGCGTTTTCGATCTGTGAACGATTGCGAGTAAATTCTTGCAGTAGTTCCGCATTGTCGTGATAGGTCATTACTGCCACTTCGTCGCTGGGCTTCAAACGCGAAAGCGCCTCAGTAGCTGCCTTGCGCACTGCGACGCCAAAAGGATCAATGCAGCCACCACGATCAATTAGCAATAAGACCGACAATGGCAAGGTGTCCTGGCTGAACTGCGTTATCTGTTGTTTGGTACCGTCTTCCAGAATTACAAAATCCGTTGCCTGCAAATCGCCCACGGCCCGCGCTGTTTTCTTTTGCAGCACCAGAGCATCGATGGTAACAAGATCGACATCAACCTTAACGACTTCGGCCGGGCTTGCCGGCTGGCGTCCAGGGCCGACGCTTCTTTCGCGCGTCTGCGAACTAAGCCGCAAACTAACAAAGGGCAATAGGAAAAGGAGAAGGAACGGAAAGAGGAACTTATATTTTGCTATCGTTGAAAAAGACTTTTTCATAAGCACTCCAAATCCGAAACCGCAATACGAAATCGTTTTTGGGGAGAGTGCTTCTTTTTGGCCCACAAATAATAGCATTGCTGAGAACAGAAACTTAGGGCCTATTTTGAATTGACTCAACTCGCCTTATTTTGAAAATGAGTCTTGAATCGTTTAAAGTGCATTGTCTGCCCACAGGTTTTCCGGTTTGCATTTCCACAACAAGTTTCAGCTCAGGAGATTGATCCCATGAATAGTGATGCCTTCGGGTCCCGCTTTGCGCGTACCGTTTCGTTTTTTGTTTTGCTGGTAGTTTCGCTGGTCACAGCGCAGTTGGCCCTGGCGCCGCTTACCGAAGCGCAAAATCCAAACCCCTCGGCGCCCGTGGTTGATGGTTCGGCTGCGCCGGCCAGACTCGCTTATCCCGATTCCAAACCCGGCGATACGGTTAATGATTATTTCGGCACCAAAGTTTCCGATCCTTATCGTTGGTTGGAAGACGATCGGGCACCCGAAGTGGGAGCCTGGGTGGAAGCGCAGAACAAGGTAACTTTCGCATACCTCGACAAAATTCCTTACCGGCGGAAAATCAAAGAGCGTTTGACCGCGCTATACAACTATCCGAAATACTCTTCACCTTCGCGCCGGGGCGACTATTTTTTCTATACCAAGAACGATGGTCTTCAGAACCAAAGCGTCTGGTACCGGCAAAAAGGCCTGGATGGAGCGGCGGAAGTCCTGCTCGATCCGAATAAGCTGTCTGCTGACGGCACCACGCGTCTGGGATCAGTCGCGCTTTCGAAAGATGGAAAATATTTGGCGTATGGAGTTTCGCAGGGCGGTTCTGACTGGAACGATGTTTATATTTTGGACACCGCGACGAAGCAGTTGTCGACGGATCACATCCAATGGATGAAGAGTTCAGGCATTTCCTGGCAGGGCAGCGGCTTTTACTATAGCCGCTATCCAGCGCCGGAAAAAGGTCACGAGCTAACCGCCAAGAACGAGAATCACCAGGTCTATTATCACAAGATCGGTACGCCGCAGTCCGCAGACACGCTGGTCTACGAAGACCCAGCGAACCCCCAGCGTTTCCACAACGTCGGCGCCAGCGACGATGAGAGATATGCGTTTCTTTATATTTCAGAACGCGGCAAGGGTAAAAAAGGAAATGCGATTTTCTGGCGCGATACATCACAACCAGGCGCGACTTTCAGTCCCATCGTTGCCGAAATTGGCGATGACAGTTACAGCGTTATCGACAATGTGGGCGACAAGTTTTTGGTGTATACCGATCACAAATCGCCAAATGGCCGCGTATTTCTTTTCGATCCCAAGCAGCCTGAAGAAGCAAATTGGAAAGACGTCATTCTGGAAAAGCCTGAGCCCATTGACGATGTGAACTCAGCGGGCGGCAAAATCTTTGTCAGTTATCTAAAGGACGTTGCGGCTCGCGTTGAGGTGCATAGTCTTGACGGCAAACTGGAAAACGAGATCAAGTTGCCCGGCCTTGGCGCCATTCCCGCGCCTCAGCTGGGGACGCCAGGTTCTTTTAGTGGCAAACCTGATGATAAGTTTGTGTTCTACACCTTTACTTCTTTTAATTTTCCGCCGACGATTTACAAATACGATGTTGCGACTAAACGGTCGAGCCTGTTTCGACAGCCGGAGATTCCCGGTTTCAAGTCGAGCGACTTTGAAACCTCTGAAGTTTTCTACACCAGCAAGGACGGCACGCGCGTGCCAATGTTCCTGGTCCATAAGAAGGGGATCAAGCTCGACGGCAACAATCCAACCGTGCTCTACGGCTACGGCGGCTTCAATGTCACCACGTCGCCAAACTTCAGCGCGCTGCGCCTGGCGCTGCTAGAGCAGGGTGTGATTTACGCTTCCGCAAACATGCGCGGCGGCGGCGAGTATGGAGAGAAGTGGCACGAGGCGGGAACGAAGCTGAAGAAGCAAAATGTTTTTGACGACTTCATTGCGGCGGCTGAGTACCTGATCAAGAACAAATACACCTCGCCAGAGAAGCTTGCGATTCAGGGCGGCTCGAATGGCGGTCTGTTGGTTGGCGCAGTTTCGAATCAGCGTCCCGAACTATTCCGCGCAGTTGTTGAGCAGGCCGGAGTGATGGACATGTTACGCTTTCATAAATTCACGATTGGTTGGAACTGGATTGCCGACTATGGTTCCAGCGACAATGAAGCGGAGTTTAAAGCGCTCTATGCGTATTCGCCGATCCACAACATCAAGGCGGGTGGAAACTATCCGGCTACGCTGATTACGACGGCAGACCACGATGACCGCGTCGTGCCCGCGCACAATTTCAAATACGCGGCAGCGTTGCAGGCTGGACAGGGTGGTACCAACCCGATCCTGATTCGCATCGACACGAAGTCAGGTCACGGCGCGAGCAGCACCACCAAGGCAATCGAGCAGGCTGCGGATATTTATTCATTCTTGATGTGGAATTTGGGAGTCAATCCAAAATGAACTATCCGCAGATTCCGCAGATTCAAGAAAACTAATCTGTGGAATCGGTGTAATCTGCGGATTTATTCTTTGCCGGCATTGCTTGACAAGGTTATGGTAACAGCGAGGCCGCCAGTCGCGATATTGGCGGCTTCGACAGTGCCACCGTGCAAACGCACCGCGCGTTCGGCGATTGCCAGGCCCAGGCCGGTCCCACCACTTTCGCGATCGCGCGCTTCATCAACTCGATAAAAAGGACGAAAGAGTTTATCGAGCGCCTCTGCCGGAACTCCTGGTCCATGATCGCGAACCGTTATGACTGCTTGATCTCCACAGGTTAACTTCACTTCGACCTCGGTCCCGTTCGCGGTGAACTGGACCGCATTCCGCACCACATTTTCGACCGCGCGGCGCAATAATTGTTCGTTGCCGAGAACCTCACAGAGCTTCGGCGACTCGAGTCGCACTGACCGATTGCGATTTTTTGCCTCATAGTCTGCATCGTCCACGATTTCTCGAATCAATTGGGCAAGATCAAACGAAGATCTCTCGACCGCTTCGGTGTGATTCTCGAGGCGCGTCAGAGCCAGCAATTGCCCGATCATTTCGTTGAGTGTTTCAGCTTCACGCTCAATGCGTTGCAGCGCAGTGGCCGCATCCTCACCGGCGCGCTGCCTGGCTAACTCCAGTGCCACATTCAAGCGAGCGAGTGGTGAACGCAGCTCATGGGAGATGTCACCCAGCAGGCGTCGCTGACTATTGACGAGGGACTCGATCTTTTCAGCCATTAAATCGAAATCGGCGCCAAGCGATACAAGCTCATCTCGGCGCGAGCCTAACGAAGGGCCGACTCGCGCGCGTAAGTTTCCATTTGCTAACTCGCGAGTAGCGGCGCGAAGTTTCGCTACAGGCGAGGTCAAATATCGCGCCAGCCAGTAACAGAAGAGACCGCCGACAAGGATGATAGCCAGCAGATGCATTGTCGGGTGGATCACGCCGGGACCCTTCCGTGGCGGCATTTCGGCGACTAACGCATATTGTGAACCGCTTGCCGTAAACGCCAAACGTGCAAACAGGGGAGGCGATCCTTCGGCAGGAACGAACTCGGGCTGCCGGGTTTGAAAGACTCGCTGCGCCACCGCTGCAGCGCCGGCTGGCTGGCGCCGTCCGGAAAGTTCTTGAAGCTGATCGTTGAAAAGAAACAGACGAACGCCGGAGTCGTGCTGCACCTGCTCGAAGTATTTAATGAGGGCGCCCTGTCCATCCCGTTCGTAGCTTTCAGCAGCAGTTTGAGTGTACTTATCGAGTATTTGATCAGGCCGGCGCGGTGGCTGCGGCGGTTCGGGATGGGTTAACTCACTGACGAGAAACGTGCCTACAATTACAGTTAGTACGACGGCGCCGAACCAGACGAAGATTTTTAGAAAGAGGCTTCCTGGCAATGGTTTACTTTCCACTGGATACGCTGCTCTGCGCGAAGATATAGCCCACGCCGCGCACCGTCTTGATGCGTTCGACATCGCCGAGTTGATGGCCCAATTTCTTTCGCAGGTTACTAATGTGCATGTCGATACTGCGGTCAAACGGGGAAGTGCTGCGGCCCAGCACCTCCTTTGAAAGTTCCTCGCGAGTTATTATCCTGCCTGCCGCGCGCAGCAACTTTTCCAACAAATCGAACTCGACCGCTGTTAGTTCGACAACCTGTCCCGCTCGACGAACGACACGCGTGCCCAGGTCGAGTTCGATATCACCGGCAGTTAAGGCTGCTGGTTGATCATGTTCGCTGGCAGGGACGGTTTGACTGCGCCGCAGGATGGCGCGAATGCGCGCGACCAGTTCGCGGGGATTGAACGGCTTCGGCAAATAATCGTCGGCGCCAATTTCCAAACCGACAATGCGATCGACGTCATCGCCGCGCGCAGTCAACATCAGCACCGGGACTTTTGATTCAGCCCTTAGGCGACGCAGCACTTCAAAACCATTTAAGCCCGGTAGCATCACATCGAGCACAACAATCGCGAAGTCTCCAGACAGGGCAGCTTCGGCGCCTGTGTCGCCGCGATGTACGGATTTGATCTGGAAACCGTGCGGCTCGAGATATTCGGTCACCAGCTCGCACAGGGCCACGTCGTCATCAATGATCAGTATCTGGTCCATTGCAGGTAGGACAGGCATTCCTGCCTGTCCTTCTTAAAAAGGGACAGACTGGAGAGTCTGTCCTACTAAAAGCTCATTGTAGCCCAACGGTCTAGCGGTCTTTGTAAAGAAGTGTCAATGGTTCAATCTTCGAGGGTCCTGAATGCAGCCGTGGCTTTCGATGGGGCTCACTTGCGGCAGACCCATGCAGAACCGCGCAATGCAGAACCGCGAGCGGTAGCGACCGGGTGATAAGTGCCATGACATCGTGGACAGCCAAAAGTGCCACGACATCGTGGACAGTTCTTTGAAAACAGGTAGGCCGGCGATCTGTGGAGTGATTTGATTGATCAACAGCCTTTCTCGCAGGAGGAAGGCATGAAGAACAAACAACAACGTGACAGAGCACTGGCCATCAAGCGATACCTGGCAGGCGAAGGACTGACTGCTATCGCCAAGTCTCTGGGTTACTCGCGTTCCTGGATTTACAAATGG
>DASQPM010000346.1:0-2641 GCA_035643935.1 Pyrinomonadaceae bacterium
CATCAACGGTCTTCATTTTCAAAATGTCGCCGATTGCCCGCAGGCGTTGCGCGCGCGCAATTGAAACTCCCGGAACGAAGGTGTAGTTCACCGCCAATTCCGACGTGTCCATAACGGTTATGAACGCACCGCCGCTCTGCACAAACTTTTGCAGGTTCTGAAGGCCCGACCAACCAAGACCCGGCCGTATGTCATCAGTGGAATCGATCTTGCCGATGTTTGGTGTTAGCGATGTCGTCTTCCAGGGCAGGGCGTTGCCATACATTGGCAAGCCATTGATGATTGAAGCGGCATCAATACCCACCGGCGCAAAAATAATTACGTCATACTTCGCAAGCAGATCAGCGTCCTTCGCCACGTCCTGCGTACTGATATAGGCATAGGGCACTTGCAACTTATCGAACGCCAGGCGCCACCAACCTTCATTTTGCGTGTTGACCCACGTGTGCATGATCGCAACGCGCGCAGCTTTGACGGCGTGAGTCTTGACTTGCGGCGCGTCGGTTACCGCGTATGCCTGAACGCCGAGTCCCGTGGCAGCGCGTTCAAGATCCGCGCGCGAAACTTTGCGCACAATGAAAGAGCCGCGATTAAACTTGTGTCCCGCTGCTTCAAACGGCTCTTCGGCTGCATCGAACGTCGCGTCCGCCAGGCGATAACGCAAAGTGACGAGCGCATTGTCTGCGTTGTGATTGATGAGAAACACTGAGCCAGGACCGGCAACCGCAGCGGGCGCGTGCACTTCAGCGGACACGCGGTCCATTGGCGCGTTTAGGACCTTTTGGTCAACCACCCTAACCACTTCAACATTCGCCAGCTCGCCCATGGTCCACGCGGTGTCGTCGTAAATTTGCGTCTGCGGATCGTTGGGCGCCCAATATTGATAGTCGAGCAAGGCGTCGGCTATACGGCTGTACGGCTGGTCCATGCGCACAACGTAACTGCCGGCAGGGAAGGTGCGTTGCACAAACTTCGCTGGTGTAGGTTGCGGACTGGGCGTTGGAGAAGGACTCGCCGACGCTCGAGGCACCGCATCGGAAGGAGTTGCGGTGGCAACAGATTCCTTGTTCGTTGCCGCCGGCGACCCGGTCGCTACCGCTCCCGGTTCTGACTTTTTCTCTGCTGAGGCTTTCGCGGCTTTCACTGCAACCGTGAAGGGCGCAGTGGCGCGGCTGATCTCTACGCCCTGCGCTTGTAGTGTGCGCAGCAGTTCAGCCTGATTTCCTGGACGTGCATCATCGCCAGGCAAAACGTAGGCAGCCGGCCCTTCATTTTTCGGTTTTAATACCGAGCGCTTGCTCTTCAGATAGAAATTCTTGAGAAAGAGTCTGCTGTTGCTGCCGAAGTAATAAAGGGAAGTCAGCAGCGCGCTCTCCTGATAGTTATTATTGTTGCGCTGTGACCACTTCGCTTTCGGCAGCGGCGGATTCTGCCGATACCAGGTGCGTGAGTATTCATTTGGCGAAAGAGTGCGCTCTACCGTGTCGGCGCCGGCGTTGCCAAACGTTTCGTAGAGACGAGCGATACCGTTATGAGTTGCGGCAATGGAATAGAGATATCCCGGCGACCAGGTATCAAAATCGCCATGCGCGAAAACACCAGGCATGCCAAACTTGGTCATCTCAGAAACATTGTTCCATCCGATCATCTGCCACTCGTCAGTCAGAA
Source organism: Pyrinomonadaceae bacterium (assembly GCA_035643935.1). Classification (GTDB taxonomy): domain Bacteria; phylum Acidobacteriota; class Blastocatellia; order Pyrinomonadales; family Pyrinomonadaceae; genus PSRF01. The sequence continues at coordinate 1,669 of DASQPM010000346.1, forward strand.
TCGGATCGAGCCAGGCATTGTATGGACCATCGCCGATAGTGTCGTCGTAGAGGTAAGCAACTGATTCGTGCAGATCGTGCAGCACCTGCGCCTTCCAACCCACGTAAGTGTTGAGCACGTTGCGCGTCAAATTCAGCGAGAGGCCAATGGCATCGCGATTGTTATCGTGGCCGACATAATGGCCCCAGTAAATCAGCGGCGGATACTTTTCGTTGGGGTGGGCCAGGTGCCAGTTGTAAATATCGACCATGCGGTCGCGGCCGTCGGGTTCAACCACGGGCGTGATCAACGTGACCATGTTGTCGCGGATGGATCTAATGTAAGGGCTGTCATCGACTGCCAAACGATAAGCCAGTTCCATTAGCGCAGTCGGCGACCCGGTTTCAGTTGAATGGATCGAGCCGGTGATGTAGTAAATCGGAAACGACGCTGCGACAAGCTTGTCGGCTTCGTTGTCATCGAGATTGATCATGCGGGGGTCGGCAAGTTTGGTAAGCCGCGCGCGGTTCTCATCCAGTTTTGCTATCAGACTCTCAGAGGCCACCGCTACCGCAATCATCTCGCGGCCCTCTTCGCTGGTTCCAATTGAAAAGACACGCACGCGCGGGCTGGACTTTTCCAGTAGGCGCATGTAGCGATGCACTTCCTCAACATACGGTAACTTGCCCGGCGCGCCGGCTACATCGCCCAACACGGCTTTCGGCGTGGGCACCCGGGGCGAAGCAGGCAAATAATCGGTCAACGGCGAGTTGAAGAATGGCTCAGTCGTGTACTCGCGAATCTTCTTGGTATATTCCTCGTCGATTGGTTGATTGGGATCGCGTCCGGGTTTTACCTGCGCTTGTAGTGTCAGCGCGCCGCAGGAGAGCATCAGACAGAGTGTGAACCAGCGACGGAATGATCGAGTCATCGAGATATCCTCATGCGAACAAAAGAATTTTGGACTGTGGCGGCTTGACGCCGCTTTCGCCGC
>DASQPM010000347.1:0-7220 GCA_035643935.1 Pyrinomonadaceae bacterium
GTTCGCACGCTGGACATCATCTACGATCTCTTTCTTTGGAAAGAAGGTCACTTCGAGTTTGGCAGTGACGATCCGTTGCCGCCGGATTTCACACGCGTGCGCGTCGAAGCCAACCGCGTGGTCATGGAAGGCATTCATCGCGCAGATGAGATGGCGCGCTATCGCACCCTGATTCCCACGGACCGCGCGCTGCTGGAATTGGGCACGGGGTGGTCTGCTTCTTTGCCTGCGGGCAAAGCCACGCGACAATTGCTCTATTTTCTCGAGAAGCGCATGTCGGTGGCGGAGATTTGCTACAACATGCATTCGTCCGCGTTTGTAGTTTATGCGCAACTCTACGAACTGGTGAAAGACGGCGTGGTCCATGTCGCCGGCGAGTTGCCAGAGATACCCGACCCAGTCAGCCAGATGCCTGATCTGCCTGATGCCGCTGCGGACCTACTGTTGCTGGCGCGCAGTGAACTGAACAACGACGAGGCGGAAAAAGCGCTTTCGATCATTCATACGGTGCTGGGGCGCGATCCGAAAAACACGGCCGCGCACACGCTGCTGGGTGAAGCGGAAAGAAAATTTATTGACCAGGTTTATTCTGAGATGTCCCCAGGCGGAGTGCCCAAGGTGTTAGTTAAACTCGAAGACCTGGCGAACAAAGAGATTGGTTCGCAGGAAGGCTTTGTGCTGTCGCGCATCAACGGTGTGTGGGACATTCAGTCGATCCTGTCGATATGTCCCTTTCGCGAAGCGGATAGTCTGAGCTTGATCAAGAAGCTTTGGGACAACGGGATTATTGGATTCTGAAGAGCGGGTGTCAGGTGTCGGGTGTCGGGTGACAGAATACAGAATCAATCCGCAGATTACGCCGATTACACAGATTCGGTAAGAGCAAACAGAGCGCTGATACCTTCACTTTGATTAAGGTGAAACTGATGAATGTTAAACTGCTTGCGTTTGCTGGCGGTTCGTTTTCTCATGCTGTGTAATCTGTGTAATCGGCGTAATCTGCGGATTCATTCTGACTCCTGAATTCTGTCTCCTGTCTCCTGTGCCCCTGTCCCTCATCGCTCAGCACTCAGTACTCAGTACTCATCCCTTTTTGGTACGCCGATGGTGGAATTGATCTTCGCCAGTAGGGCTACGACGTCGAAGGGTTTGGGAAAGATGGCGACGCAGCCGGCCGCGCGAACGTCGGCTTCCACTTCCTTAGTCACAAAAGCGCTGATCACGAAGATTGGCGTGCGCGCGAGTTTTGGTTGCGCGTGAATGCGCCGCGCGGCCTCGACGCCGTCCATCTCCGGCATAGCCAAATCTAAAATAATTAGATCGGGATAGGTTGAGCCGGCCTTCAACAAACCTTCGAGGCCGTCTTCTGCTTCGACGACGTTGAATCCCCGGTAGCGAAGCATGCCGGAGAGCAACTGACGCGTGTCGGAATAGTCTTCAATTACGAGAATGGTCGGAGCGGCCTTCGTAGTGGAGGCGTTTTTCGCCGCGTCGGCATCTGTGGTCATGATTTACCTCAGTCGATAATGCAGAAGACAGGAGTCAGAAGTCAGAAGTCAGAATTGCACACTGACAGCTTGCGTGACAACCAAAATCAGGACTGAGCGATTAGGTTGCGGCTTGCCGCCGCACAATGCGGAATGCTTATGGCTTTCCGCTTAGTTCTTTTTAATGACTTATTCCTGAGGCCGTAGCCTCAGGAAAGAGGGGAGAGATCGCTTCCGGAAAGGCCGAGCCTTTCCGCACTGTGCGGCGGCAAGCCGCAATCGGCATCGCTCAGGTTCTGAACAATTTAAGTACTTTTTCTGCAAAGCCCATCACCCATCACTCATCATTCATCACTCATCACTCAGTACTCAGCACTCAGTACTCAGCACTCAGCACTCAGTACTCAGTACTTGTCACTTCTCACTTTTTCCTATTTAATCCCCAGTTATGTTAAAGAAAACTTTCTCGGTCGCGATTTCGATGCGCTCTATCGCCAATCTATTGAGCGCGGTGGTCGTAATTCTTATAGGCGTGATGGGTTCTGGGGCGTACGCCCAGGAGAATTCCGCTTGGACCAGCTTCACTTCTGCCGAAGGCCGCTTCACCGTCCTGATGCCGGCCAAGCCAAACACTGAGGTTAAAGATACCAATACGGCGCAGGGAAATTTGGCGCTGCATTTGTTCTCTGCGGCAAACGACAATGGGTATTTCTTGATTTCCTATAACGACTTCCCTAACGTGGACGAGACCAATGTGCAAACTGCACTTGAGGCCGGCCGAACCGGAGCCATCGAGAGCATGGGCGGCGAATTAGTCTCGGAGCGAAAGATCTCGATGGGAAATATTCCCGGACTGGAATTTAGTGCGAAGAAGATCTCGGAAGGCCCAGAGATAATCGCGAATGCCAGGCTCTATTTCGTCGGCCACCGTCTATACCAACTGCTGGTCCTCGCTTATAAGCCACACGCGGATTCTCCTGACATCCAAAAATTTCTTACCTCATTCGAATTGGCGAACTAGGCAGAGGTCGGAAGTCAGAGGTCGGGGGTCGGAGAAAAGCGGCTTGCCGCCGCACAGTGCGGAATGCCTATGGCTTTCCGCTTGGTTCTTCTTAATGACTTTTTCCTGAGGCTCAGCCTCAGGAAAAGAGGTGCGAGATCGCTTCCGGAAAGGCCGAGCCTTTCCGCACTGTGCGGCGGCAAGCCGCAATCGGCGTCGCTCAGGTTTCGAGAACCTAAGTACTTTTTGTGCAAAGCCGAGCGACCAATACTCATCACTCATCACTCATCACTCATCACTCATCACTCATCACTCATACAACAACGAGCGTAGCATTGATTTTCGCGAGTAACTCATCCACGTCGAAAGGTTTCGAAAAGACTTCGACGCAGCCGGCGGCGCGCGCATCTTTTTCAACTTCTGGGGTGATAAAGGCGCTGATAACGAAGATGGGTGTGTGCGCGAGTTTTGGTTGCGCGTGAATGCGGCGTGCAGCTTCGACGCCGTCCATCTCCGGCAAGGCTAAATCCAGAATGATCAGATCGGGATAGTTGGCGCTGGCCTTTAACAAGCCTTCGAGGCCGTCCTCTGCTTCGATGACGTGGAAGCCCTTGTAACGCAGCATGCCGGAGAGTAGTTCGCGCGTGTCGGAATAATCTTCGATGACCAGGATGGTTGCGGCGCGAGGCGCCAGGGCTGGAGCTGAAGTCATTCTTGTTACCTCACTGGTTTTAGTACTGAGTACTGAGTGCTGAGTGCTGAGTTCTGCCGGGAATCCGCGAGCGATCTCAGACTTATTTCCAAGGCGCAATCAGAGTGACTTCCACTCGGAACTCAGTACTCAGAACTTATTATTAGAAGTGAGATAAATTGGGGCGGGGGTGCGACGAGGCTAGATTAACAAAAGGTCAGCGGGTTAATCCAGAGGTTGGGCAGATCACAACAGAAAAGAAACAAATGAAAGGCGGGTGTCAGGTATCGGGTGACCGGTTGCGGCTCGCCGCCGCACAGTGCAGAATGCCTATGGCTTTCCGCTTAGTTCTTCTTAATGACTTTTTCCTGAGGCTCAGCCTCAGGAAAAGAGGTGAGAGATCGCTTCCGGAAAGGCCGAGCCTTTCCGCACTGTGCGGCGGCAACCGCAACCCGTCACCCGACATCCGGCAGCCGATCCCAGATTTCAAATTCCAGATTCCAGATTTCAGAGTCAAAATTTCAGATCTCAGGATGAAGAGCCTAACCCTTCATCAGCTCCGCTGCGACTTCATTGGCGCCGAAGATTTTCCGCAGAACTTCCAGCATTGCACGCGCGTCCACCGATATCGAGCGGTTGATTGATTCGTCGTATTCAAAGTCCCCGACAATCGACTGGATGTTGCCGTCAAAAATCAATCCCACCAGCTCGCGGTTCTTGTTAATCGTCGGCGAGCCGCTGTTGCCGCCCGTGATGTCGTTCGTCGAAACGAAATTGAATGGCGTACGCAGGTTTACAAATTTGCGCTTTGCGTTCCAGCGCGGCGGCAGATTGTAGGGAAACGCGTGATGGTATTGATTCGAGCGCGCATAGAGTCCACCCAAGGTCGTGAACGGCGCTACCCGTTTTCCGTTTTCGCGATATCCCTTCACCGCACCGTATGACAATCGCAGCGTGAAGGTCGCATCGGGATAAAGCTTGGTTCCCTGCTGCTCAAACAACGCCCGCGCAATCTTCGCGTAGTTGGCGCGCTCTACCGCGACTACTTCCTCTTCATAACGCCTGCGAACGGCGCGCGCCTCCTTGTCCACGCTCTGGGCCAACTCAATCATTGGATCGTGAGAATCCTCGATTGCTTTGCGACCGCCAGTGGCAAGCTGGCGGCGATACTCGACGTCTTTAAGTTTTGTTCCGTCGATCAACTCAGCGGCGCGCGCTTCGGGAGTCTTGTCTTTGAGAACTTTCTTCGCCATGTCACTGTTAGCGCCATACTCTTTTTGCAAGAACGCGAGCGAGCTGGCCAGCTTTATCTTCTCCAGGTCGTCATAGATTGGATTTGTCGAATACAACGCCGCTTCGAGCGCGGCGCGACGAGCGTCGGTGTATTCAGGCAGTCGCTTCGCATTTGGTTTTTCATTTTCTTCGGCCAGCCGGACAAGCGTACGCGCATAGCTATATAGCGGCGTGTAGAAGCCGGCGTTGAGATCCAGGAAGCGCCGATCGCGTTCGTAAGTGGCAATATCTTTGCGGCCTTTGGCGATAGCATCCCAGGCGCTGCCGTATTCCTTTTGCTTCTTCGGGTCGGCGGCAATTGAATTTCTCAGCGCCTGCTCGGCCTTGCGTTTCTTGGCCATCACATTCGGGTCGCTCAAGCCTTCGACCTGTCCCTTGTAAACCTTGATGGAGTTCTCAACGCTGTTCAGCTCGTTTTCCGCGCGGCGGTTTTGTTCTTCACCCTGGGCCATGTAGGTCTTCAGCGCCACCTGGCGCGACTGCAGCATTCGCAGAACCAAAGGAATTGTGTTGTCGCGCAGCGATTCGAGGTGTGCCACTGTGTCGAGCCGCGAAGTAGAGCCCGGATGCCCGGTAACAAAAACCAGCTCGCCATCGCGCACTCCGGTCCTGGACCACTTGAAATAGTTCTCAACTTTCAGCGGTTGACCGTTTTCGTAAACACGGACCAGGGCCATGTCAATATTGAAGCGCGGAAAGTTGAAGTTGTCGGGATCGCCGCCGAAAAACGCCGCCTGAAACTCAGGCACAAACACGACGCGAATATCGTCGTACCTTTTATAGCGATACAAGTTGTATAGACCGCCCTGATAGAGCGTGACCACGTCGCTGCGCAAACCGGTAGCCTGAGTTGATTCAGTTTCAATAGCACGAATCGCAGCGCCTCTGGCAGCGTTCGCCTCCGCCGCAGGCATGTTGGGAGTGACCGCCGCGTTGACGCGCTCGGTCACGTCTTCGATGCTCATCAATACGTCGATGAAGAGGTCTGGCGCCTTCAACTCTTCTGCCTGGTTGTGGGCCACGAAACCTTCTTTTGCGTAATCCTTTTCCGCCGTGCTGGCATCGCCAATGGCCTTTTCCACGATGTGATAGTTTGTCAGCACCAAACCAGTCGGCGAGACAAACGAGCCGGAGCCATTGGGAAAGCGCACTGAAGCGAGTTGCACTTTGCGCAACCATTCATCATTCACATCGAAACCATATTTTTGTTTGATGTCGACCCTGGGGACGTTGTTGAACGTCCACATTCCCTCGTCTACTGCGGAAACGGGAATCGTTTGGAAAGCAAAAAGCGCGACTATCAGTGCGCACAGAAGTGATCGGAGTTTCATGGATGACCTCGACATAGTTGGTTTTTGCTGGAGAAGCTTTAGGGATAACTGTAAACGGGAAAGCGCAAACTGTAAACCGCGCTCAGGTAGTGGTGCTAATTTCAGTTTTTTCTGTGCGTCCTCTGTGTTCTCTGTGTCTCTGTGGTGAGCAAGCGTTATTAAAGATTCGCGAATTCAAGTTTGAAGTGCAACCATTGCAGAACCGCGAGCGGTAGCGACCGGATGCTACGGTCGACGATGAAATAGAGCATTCGAGCTGCTTCAACATTGAATGCTGGCATCCGGTCGCATCCACCACCCCAAGCGGGCTGCCCGCTTGGGGACCCCGGTCCGCTCGCGGTTCTGCATTGGAGCGCGTTCCGGGGCCTCATTTTCATGTTTGTTGCTCTGTGATGATGGGCAAGGGTGTGCTCGCCCTTGTAAACACCACCGACTCTTTTCTTGTGGCAGACTCTAAGCAAATGAGACTCAGAGGATCCTTCAAGATCGAGAATCTCATGGTTGGGAAGGGTGGCTTTCCCCCGCTATCGTTGAATTCCATTCCATCCAGAGCGGGGGCAAGCCACCCTTCCTCACCTGAGAGACTATGTGCGGTGAGTCATTGCTTTGAGCCTCTGTGCTTCACTGTCCAAGTTGACTGAATTGGCGCGCGCCCAGACAATCGCAACCATGATCAGAGGGCAACACAAACGGCAACGAGGATCGCAAGCGCAACGGCGTCCCCCGCTTAGCAAGTTTACGAGAAACCTGCGCGCAGCGTGGAAAGAGTTGGAACTGCCAAACGTCGAAGAGACGATAGTGGTTGCCGTGTCGGGCGGTGCGGATTCTACCGCTCTATTGCTTGCGCTCGACGAGTTAATCAGGAATGAGAAGCTGCGTGTGAAGCTGGTTGTCGCCCATCTCGATCACGGGCTGCGCGAAGAGAGTGCGAGTGACGCGCGCTGGGTGACCAACCTGGCAAAGGAACTTGGTTACAAAGTCGTAACCGGCAAGGCACAACTCAAAACAGCAGGGGGCAAGCCTGTCGTAAACCTCGAGCAGGCGGCGCGCACGAAGCGCTACGATTTTCTTCTCAGAACTGCCGACAGAAACAAAGCGCAATTCGTTCTGACCGCGCACACGCTCGACGACCAGGCCGAAACGGTTTTGCTGCGCTTGCTGCGCGGCAGTGCCGCCGAAGGATTGAGCGGCACGCTGTCACTGCGAAACATAAAAGATGGATCGGCGGTGAAGCTGGCGCGGCCGCTTGTCTCCTGGGCCAGGCGCAGCGATACGGAAGATTATTGCCGCGTGTTGGGCGTAGAGTTTCGAGTTGATGAGATGAATGACGACGAAAAGTTCTCGCGAGTAAGGATTCGCAAACAACTCTTACCGCTGATGGAGTCGTTCAACAATCGCATCGTTGAAGCGCTGAGTCG
>DASQPM010000348.1:0-2688 GCA_035643935.1 Pyrinomonadaceae bacterium
TGGTTTGAGGGAGAATACAGTTCAATCCTAGCACTGCCGCTGCGCTTTCTTTGCTCACTTGATTACCTTGTCCGCCCGTGCCAACACGTTGGGCAGAATCGTCAGGCCGATCTGTTTGGCGGTTTTGAGATTGATTCCAAACTCGAACTTCGTCGGCTGTTGTATGGGCAAGTCAGCGGATTTAGCGCCTTTGAGTATCTTATCCACATACACCGCGGCGCGCCGGAAGTTGTCGTCACGATCTGGCCCATAACCCATGAGGCCTCCAGCTTCGACATGTACCATTCCTGGATAAATCGCTGGCAGCCGAATCTTAGCTGTCAGGTCGATAAACCGCGCGAGGTTAGTATTCAAAAATGGGCTCGGTGGAAAAATTAGCGCGTGAACGCCCGCGTTTTTCGCCACGGCAAATCCCTTTTCGAGATCGTCAGCATCTTTCACCAGGATGGATTGAAGCTGGAGCCCCAATCCTTTAGCCGCGAGTTCGTCTTCCTTGAAGCGTTGCTCTTGTCTTGTTGGCCTCCCCCAGGCAAGGCGTCCCACCCGCTTAACCTTGGGAAAAGCTTCCTTGAGTAGCTCAAGTCTCTTGCCATTTAACTCTGGGGCGAGATTCGACAACCCGGTTACGTTTCCACCCGGATGCGCCAAGCTGGCAACTTGGCCTTCACCCACAGGGTCGATGGCCCCAGCGAAAACAACGGCGATTGTTTTGGTGGCCTTCTTCGCGACGTCAATGGCGGTGCTACTATCGACGACAATGACATCGACCTTGAGACGGACCAACTCGGCCACAAGCTCCGCAAGAGGTTCTAGTTTTCCATCTGCGTAGCGATACTCGATGCTGATGTTCTTGCCCTCGACGTAACCAAGTTCGCGCAGACCCTGCTGCATCGCCTGAACGCGCGTTGTCGAAGCAGAAACCGAATTAGCCAGCAGCATACCGATCCGCGGCGTTTTAGCGCCCTGCTGCGCTTCGGTTACCACTGCAACAGTAAGCAGCATCGCTGCAACCAAGATTGATGACCAACCAACTTTGTTCATTGCACACACCATCGTCATGTATCACGCAGGCGGTATTAGAGGGAAACTGAGATTTACGACGGAAGGCGACAGCATTCGATGATTAAGAAGCTCAGATTCAGCCTGACATTGAACTGAACGGCGCTTCAACGTAATTGCACGCTGTTACGTTCGTATGCCTACATCGCTATCCATCTTTGCGTAACTGGCCTGCGTCTGGTTCGTAGATCCTAGTGCGACTTTAAGAAGAGCGTCGTGCGCTAGCCGGTCAATTGTCAGGCTCCCGAGGCGTCAGATGTAAGCCGGTCGCGGACAAACCTGATGTGTTCTCGTAGCACGTAAAACTGATCAGCAAAGGTAAGCGGCATTTTCATGTTGTTGACCCCTTTCTCGATCTCATCGAGCCGTTTGAGCAGCTCTTCGCGTTGATCAGGAAACGAAGTCTTAATCGCGTCGCGCTCGAGCCCGATCAACGCGCCGTACCATCGGTAGATGCGCGCCTTGACACGCCACCGATACAGAGCCGGTACTGCGCGTAAGCCGGGGAGTAAAAGCACAATAATGGGCACCAATAAAACCACAGTACGGTCTGTTAGACTCGCCAGCCAAAAGGGCAAAACGCGATACAGAAAACTCTTGCCCGACTTATAATAACGAGTGGCATCATCACTGATTCGAAATTCATGCTCCAGCGGAGTCGGAAACTCGTTGGCACGTTGCAGCAGGGTAGCGCTGCCGTGCACTTGCCGCGCCGCTTCGATCAACAAGTCAGAAATCGCCGGATGCAGGTTCTCCCGCGCGACAAGTTCCACAGTGGGAGCGATCAAATCGAGATTCTTTGCGGGAGAATTTTTACCCAGGTCTAAAGCTCCCATCGGCAGTTCCAATCGAGTCAGGTAGCGAAAGCGGCGTACATAGGCCTCGGCCTGGGTGAAATTAAAGAATCGAACCCCCGGCGTCCGCAGAAGCTTGCGCATGAGCGACGGCGTGGCCGAATCGCCCATCATGAACGCGGCATCGATCTTGTGCTCGGTCAGGGCCCGTGCCGCATCTTCTCCACTGAGATTAAGTAATGCCGTTCTGCCGCCGGATTCAATGCCGTTTGCTTTGAGAAGAGTCAACGCCAAGGCGCGCGCGCCGCTGCCCTCCGTACCGATCGCCAATCGCTTTCCGCTAAACTGTGATAGTCGATAAACGAGCCTCTGACTGCGGTAAAAGACTGCGAGCGGCTCATAGAACACGCTCCCCAGCGACACGAGGCCTTCCACTTGCCTATCGGCCGCTACTCCGCCTTGAACAAATCCGATATCAACCTGAAGTGAACGGTCGTTCAGTCGTTTAAGATTTTCTAGGGAGCCTTCGGAAGGTAGAATCTTCAACGTTATGCCGTTGCGCGCCAGTATGCTCTGATATTTGTCAGCGGCGATACGCAACATACTGCCGTCTGGACCGGCGGTAATCGTTACGGAGTTCGGGGGTGCGGGACGGACAAACCAAACTGCAAACCATATTCCCGCTAGGCTTAGCAGAAGAATGGGACCGAGCGTTATCGCCAGATCACGCCATGAAATCGCCACTATTCGCGCCCGGAGCTGAGCGACCATTGGAGAAAGTCTCTCGCGTTCACCGCCGGAAATAAAAAATGCAAGAATCAATCGCGGAACGGAT
>DASQPM010000349.1:0-5608 GCA_035643935.1 Pyrinomonadaceae bacterium
GCTTCCGGTGGATCGCACCGTCCCCGATATTCCGCACGTCGAAAGTTCCTCTTCACATACGCACGGCATTCCCAGCGCAGTTAGTACGAAATCAGATGTAGACGCACCGACGATCATTACGGTTGACTCGCGGCCAACCAGTCCGCAACGTCCGGAGGCGCCACCCGCGAATGCAAAACCCGTCGCGGCCCAGGAGGCAGCGAAGCAGGCTGCGGCAGATGTTGACCTGGGCTCGAGTGTGACGGTTCCGCGCCGCCAACCGCCAATGGATATTCCGTTGGTTCAGGAAAGGCGTCGCGGTAAAGGTTTGCTGATCGCCGGCGCCGCGCTACTGCTTCTCATCGTGGCCATAGTAGGCGTAGGAGGCATCTTTGCTTTCAGTTGGTTCAAAAGCAAGCCAGGTACTTCTGCCGCTTCGCCTGCAAAGAAACCGAATTCATCGACAGTGGCACCCGCGGCTACCAGCGATTTCGGACGCTACTGGCTCGAGACATTGCCAGGTGAGCTTGCTGCCGAGCCCGTGCGCGTAGCGGGCGCGGTGCCGCTAAAATCCGGGCAGGCGTTTAAGTTTCATTTTGAGTTTTCAGAGAATGGCTTTGTGTATGTCATTGGACCGGGTGAACAAAATCAGCCGACCGCATTTCTAACTGAAAAACCTGCGGCGATCTCGGGATTGGAGAGCAATCAAGTGGTCAAGGGCGATGACTTTAGTTTTCCCAGCGGGCTGGAGCATTGGTTGGAACTCGATAAGAAGCCGGGCACCGAGAATTACACGATAATCTTTTCCACTCAAAGGCTCAGTATACCAGCGTTTTTAACGCAGCAGGCAACGGGTAAACCGCTCCAGGATACTGAACAAACTGAGTTGCGCGATTTTCTGGCCCAGCATCAAACCAGCACGCCCGTGACCGAACTCAACGATAAAGACGCAGCGGCGCCGTATGTTGCTTTGAAGATACCGGCGGCGAAAGATCCGGACACACCGGTAATTTTCGAAATTAGAATCCAGCACAAATAGCGCGAATTCAAGATGGTACCGCAAACCGTTGATTGAAACCCCGAGGCGTTATGCAGCCGTTGGATAAAACTTTTTCTCCCTCTCCCTTTGGGAGAGGGAAAAAGGGAGAGGGCTTGGTGAACGCTCAAACCCTTCCCCTCTTTCCTCTTCCCAAAGGGAAGGGGAAGGATACCAAGTCAAACCACGCGTAAAAAAATTGGGCCTAGGAGAGATTTTTGCAATGAAGACGAAAACGATTGTTCTAGTTTTGCTGCTGATGCTTTTCGCATTTGCCGCGCTGCCCGCTTTTGCGCAGCAGGATGAGGACGTGCGTGGCGCATTTCTTACCACGCGGCCAAAAGCAAACGACAAGGGAAACAAACCTGCCGCTAAGCCCAGTCACCGGCGGCCGAAGCCGGCGCCCGGGCCGGCGCCGGGACCAGTCACGGGCGGTGGCACAACTTCCGGTACGTCGAAAAAAGCGTTGCCACGCATGGGCCTGGGCCTGACGCTTTTCATGCGCGACTCAAATGGTTTGGCACTGCGCACCGATCCCTCGCGCGAGTTTCACAAAGGCGATCACGTGCGTGTTTTGCTCGAGACAAATGCCGACGGCTATCTTTACGTGTTCAATACAACAGATAACGGTCAACCGAGCATGATCTATCCGGATCCTGAGCTTGAAGAAGCAGGAAACTACATCCAGGCACACGTTCCTTTCGAGATACCTTCGAGCGTTGCCGCCGAGGAACGACTGCGCTGGTTTACTTTTGATCAGTACCCCGGCGTTGAAAAACTTTATTTTGTTTTTACTCGCGAGCCACTCCCCGGAACCCCCATCGAAGATGACCTGATCAGTTTCTGCCGTGATAAAGCCTCGAAATGTCCCTGGCATCCGGCGGCGGAATCCTGGGCGGCAATCCAAAAAGAATTGGTCGAGCCGGTGAAGATCGCCAAAGCGGATATACAGGGAGCATCAGAAACATCGGCCGAGCATCGCGGCGCGACTCGAGGTATCGGGTTGAATCGAGACGATCCTGAACCGTCATTGATCATGCTGACCGCCTCGACAAACAAGAAAATATTGGTGGCCACGTTGGAATTGGTCCACAAAGTTGCCAGCCTTGCCGCCGAGGACGAATCAAATGAGGTAGAGCCGTAATACTTACGGGAGGGGACCGACATATACGCCATGAAAAAAAAATTCACCGTCATTCTATTGGTTGCAGGTCTGTCGTTTTCGCTTCAGGCGCGTGTCGGTGCAGGCGAAGCGAGCACAGTTTCGAATTTGCCGCAAACCGATCAGGCGGGGAGCGCTTTACAGGAAGGACGACGTCTCTTGAAGCGCGGCAAGAGCGACGAGGCGCTTTCGCAACTGCAAAAGGCGCTGAATCTCTACACGACCGCGAAAAATAATCACGGCATCGCGGCAACAGAGAATGAGCTCGGCGATCTTTATTTGCGGCAGGGTGAGTACAACGTAGCGTTGGACCATTACAAACACGCGCTCGAAGGTTTTGTCGGCGCCGATAAGAAAAACGAGCAAGAGACGGCAGCCGCCAGTTTGGTCGATAGCCGTCTGGCCAACGCAAATATCGCTGACGATAAGTTCAATGCGAACCTGATGCTGGCAAAAATTGGCGACGTAAACTTTCGCCTGGGCAGGCTTGCCGAAGCGAGTTCAGCTTATGGCCAGATGCAGGTGAAGAAGCCGGAGGGTGCTGCGTCAAAAGTAGGGCGGCGCTTTGGTGGTCTCGGCGCGATCATGGGCGGCGTTTCGACCGGCCACGTTTCAGTGGAAGCGCCAGTCAGTGCAGTTACCGTTGCTTTGGAAGCAAAGAAGGAACTGGACGAATATCGCGTTTCGATCGTTTTTTCCAGTTATGAGATCGGCATGGGCCGCATCGCCTATGCGCAAAACGATTTCGAGTCGGCAAAAAAACATTTTCAAAACGCACTCGACGCTGCGGGCAGCAGCTTGGGCGGAATTACAAAGCTGGGCCAGACACGACGATTTCGGGCCGCGGCGCGCATCAGCTTAGGCGACGTCGCCTTACGTCAGGGGCGATTTAAAGATGCAAGCAAGGCCTACGCGGACGCGATCAAGGGCGCGCAGGACGACAAGCGCATCGATCTGATCTGGCCGGCGCAACGTGGACTCGGCAAAAGCTTGTGGCTGCAAGGCGCACAGGAAACAGATGCCAAAAAATCTTTGGCGCTGCGCGAGTCAGCGTTGAAAAATTATCGCGACGCGCTCCAGACTATCGAGACACTTCGATCAGGTAGCCTGCGTGCTGATGAAGCGCGCACCACTTTCCTCGCGACCACCAAAGATGTGTTTGATGAGACGACCACCAACTTGGCCGAAATGTCGTTATTGTCCGCGCCCGCCGGCAGCGGCGCGCTTTCCGGCAAGGCGCTTGACTACGCTGCGGAAGCATTCAAAGTCTCCGAGCAGTCGCGCGCGCGTTCGCTGCTCGACCTGCTGAATGAAACCGGGACCGCCCTAACCGCAGGCATCCCCGCCGATTTGTTAAAGCGTAAACAGGACAATCTCGATCGGCAGCAGGAGATTGCCGAAGATCTTCTGGGAGTGAACCTGAATCCGGACCAGCAAAAGAAAAAACCGTCAGAGCTGGAAGCGGAACTTGAAAAATTGCAGACTGACTTTGACGATATTGAGAACCAGATCAGGACTGCCAGCCCGCGCTATGCCGGCTTAACTGGGGGCCAGCCGCTCTCGCTTGCCGATGCGCAGCAGCGCGTGCTCGACGACCAGACGGTGTTGCTGGAATACAGTCTGCAACCAGACGCTTCTTATCTTTGGGCCGTTAGTAAGTCAGGCGTCAACTTGTTCAAACTTCCGGCGCGTCCGGTGCTGGAAAAACTTGCCACCGATCTGCGCGCGCAACTGATTCCTACTAAGCTTCAGCGCCGCATTGTGGGCATTGATGTGATGGCTGATTCGCAGCGCGGTCTCGGCGTCAGTGCCACGCCTTTTGCCGAAGACGCAGCCGCGTTTGTTGTGGCTGCAAATGCGCTTTACAAAGCGGCGCTCGAACCCGCCGCCGCAGTTATCGCTGACAAGCGCCTGCTGATAGTTGCTGACGGCGCGTTGAATTACGTTCCTTTTGAAGCGTTGGTGAGCTCTGCTGCCAGCTCAGATTATTCATCGCTTCCTTATCTCGTTAAGACAAACGAGATCATTTACGCGCCCTCGGCTTCGGTAGTCGGCGCCATCAGGCAACAGGAAAATAAAACTAACGGCCGCTCGATGTTAATCGTGGCCGACCCGGTCTTTAATTCAAAAGACACGCGCGCGCGCACTGCCGTTTCATCGCCGAATGGAGAGACGCGGGGCCTCGGCATTCAGAGCGCGCTTGCGGATGTTGCCGGTCAGGACGCCGCCCTCTCAGCAGAATCAAGCAAGATGGTGGGACTACCGCTAGCACGACTCGCGGGCACGCGCGCCGAAGCTGACCAGATTGCAAAACTCGCCAAAGCATCCGGAACGCAGGCCGATGTTTGGCTGGATCTCGACGCCAGCGAAGATAACGTTGACGTGCGCGACATCAGCAAGTATCGCATCGTGCACGTTGCCACTCACGGCTTGCTGAACGCCGAGCGGCCACAGTTCACCGGCCTGGTGCTTTCGCTGGTTGGCAATAAAAATGAAGATGGCTTCTTGCGGACTGACGAAGTTTTCAATCTGAAGCTGGGCTCGCCGCTGGTGATGCTTTCGGCTTGCGAGACAGGATTGGGAAAAGAGAAACGCGGCGAAGGCGTAATGGGTCTAACGCGCGCGTTCATGTATGCCGGCGCGCCAACTGTTGGCGTCAGTCTGTGGTCTGTAGCCGATAAATCAACCGCAGATTTGATGACTGACTTTTATAAGCGCCTGCTGGCCTCGCAAGCTGCATCTCCTGCCACTGCCATGCGCGACGCGCAACTCGCGATGATCGCGGGCAAGAAATACAGCGCGCCATTCTATTGGGCTCCATTCGTGCTGGTCGGCGACTGGCGCTGACCTTAGTAAATCGTAATTGATGCCGCGAAAAACTTTCGAGGATCGTCACTGACTTCCAGCCTGCGGAGCAGGCGATAGTATAAAGCCTGGGGTGAAGCGTAGCGAAACCCCAGGACCGTGAATTTGAAAATCTCAGAGCCCGCGGCGCGGGCGACAGCTTCGCACCAAGGCAAAGGCTATCGCCCGCTCCGCGGGCTGGCATTATCTTTTGGACCACTAACCTGGGGTTACGCTACGCTTCACCCCAGGCTCTATGCTATCGCCTGCTCCGCAGGCTGAGTTCGTCTTCATCAGCGCGCGACTTTTTGTGCAAAGCGCCGCTGCTCTACTAAGTATTCAATTCACAACTTACGGTTCACGGCTCTTCGCTTCGGGTGTATGATGCGCACAAATCTAACCCGCAATCGGAGGAGCTAACCGTGATTCCTCGAACCGTTTCCCGGCATCTTATTCTTGCCTCTTGCCTCGCTTTCATGGTTCTTGGCTCGATCATTCCCGCGCGGACTGAAAATACCCCCGTTCCTCAAGGTGCAAACCACATTTACACAAAGGCCTTCTGCTCCTCAGAGCAGGACAAGCCCGTT
>DASQPM010000350.1:0-6203 GCA_035643935.1 Pyrinomonadaceae bacterium
GATTCATAATTCACCTTACTAAAATTTCGAATTTCGAATTGCGGATTTCGAATTGCTATTTTCAGCCGCGGATAGCTCGGATTAAAACGATCTGAAGCTGCCGGTTCACTTGTTGGACTCTAATTAGTTACCTGCGTCATCCGCGTCTCGGTTTATCGAAACTCGAAATTCGAAATTCAGAATCGCGGAGAAATAACTCAAGAAACAAGGTCTCTGGGTTGGAAAGGGTGGTTAACCCCCGCTCAGCTTGAGAGCCATCCGACCAGCGGGGGTAAACCACCCTTCCCAACCATGAGCCTTCTTACCTTGCTTCATTCATGTGAAAGTTTTCTAAGGAATTACGCGCACAGGCAGCGATGAAACCGTCGGCGCAACGGTACCCAGCAAACTGCGCATAAAGCTTTTGCTGCCGGAAATGGGCACATCGACAATGTCGTTTGGCAAAAGCGCAACGTCGTCGGCGTGTTTCTTTTCAATCGCCGACAGGTCCACCAGTATCTCGCGCCTGCTAGCGGTGCCGGGCTCCTGGCGGACAATCCGGATTTTGTCTTTCTTCGTGTCCTGTTTGACACCGCCCGCCATGGCGACGGCGCGCGAAAGCGTGATTGGCTCTTTCAAAGGAATCGTCAAAGGCGTAAATACATTTCCTACCACGTAAATCTGATCGGCTTCAGGAAGTGTGATGATGTCACCAGGCTCGATGAACGGATTGGAGGCAGGCAAACCCTTCATAGTTTCGCCCAGTTTGTAACTGACAAAAGCTGTAGCTGCATCCTCAATTGCTTCGTTCGGATTCTGACAGGCAAGAGTTGGCGGCGCGTGCACGATGTTGATTGTCTGGCCGGCTTTCGCCGTTGGGCCCTTTGCAAACGTCAGCAACTCGAGCAGGCGAATGCGTCGCTGTAATTCAAAGCGGCTTTGTTCGTTGACGGCGCCGATTACCGCAACCTGCTTTGAGTGATACTCCTTGATAAAGACGTCAACCTGCGGATTCTTGTAATACTTGATGTAACCGCGGGAGATTTCCGCCGCTAGCTCGCCCTCGGTTTTGCACGCGGCCTGAATCTCCGTATCAATCAGCGGCATCCGGATCATGCCGTTACCTTCCACGCGGACAGCGTCGCGCGAAAGATTTGGCCGGTTAAAGATTCTGATGTCCAGAACGTCTCCCGGGCCAATGCGATAGCGATTGTCCGGTTGCGAAGTTGCGGCCGCGACTACCGCTGAAGGCGATTGCGTATTCGTCGCGTTTGCTACTGTCGTGCCTGACGCGTTGGACGAATTCGGCGAATTCGATGGCAATATCGTTTGCGCATTCACGGAAGCGACCAGGCCGGTAGCAGCTAGCACAGCGCCAAGCGCGACCTCGACTACTAGCCGGCGAAGTATCTCTTGCGGTCCACGCTGGTTCAGTTGATTGGGGCTGTTCTCAAGCATCTTCATAACTCCTCTTGATTATTGCTTTTTGCTCTCCCTCTCCTACTGGGAGAGGGTGGGGAGAGGTTTTACCGCGGCTAAGAACCCTTCTCCTGATTCCCCTCCACAACGGGGAGGGAACTAAAACAAAACTATTTGCCGGACATACCGATCCGTCGCGAGAGCAGGGCCTCACGCATGTGGTTTGGATGGGCCAGGTTGAGCACCGTGTTACTCAAGAGCACCATCAGCTCTTCGTGTTCCCGGTTGAACGTGCCGGTCAGCGGCTTATCCTCGGTTTTGGTGATAATCCCTTCCCTTGCCCACTGCCAAAACTGCGCCTGCGTCGTCCAAAATTCCTTACGGTCGCGACAAACAACCAGCGCTGTCTTCCTCTTTTTCTTTTTCTTCTTTGTTTTAGTGGCGCTCATGACTTCTCTAGATACACTTCCGTCCCAGCATGTCTTTTCATTCGCAAATGAACAACGAATGGCAACACGCGGTACCCGTTAGGGAAGCCTCTACGCGAGGCGGCGTTGAATTTTCAATTTGGCGAGCAGCGGCTCGACGCCGCCAGCTCTCGAAAGCGCCGTCAAGCCGGTGCACTCCAAAGTCACAACAACAAGCGCAAGATCAGTTCTGCCCTTCGCTTCACGCCAAACTTGATGAAGATGTGGCGGAGATGAAACTTAACGGTCTGTTCGGTAACCATCAGGCGCAAACCAATCTCAGCGTTAGTCAAACCCTCGGCACAACACAACGCCACCTGGGCCTCGCGGCGGCTCAGGTTTCGATTTTCCGCAACTCGCTGGATCACGCGTTCAAACGAACGGTCGCTGGTTGCGATTCCTTTTCCGTAAGTGACAAAACCGTTTTCATTTCGGCGTGCGATTACTTCTTCCGGAGGAAACACCCGATAGGCAACGCCCTGATCGCGGGGGCCATCTGCGTGCGCGCGGCCTTCTCGCTCAACACTGAACTTGCTGACCAGGCCTTCCAGCCCACGCCTGATCGTGCTCAAACTCTGAATTCCGGTTAAGCCCATCAAACTGCGCACGGTAAAGAGTTGCCCGCCGTTACTGTCGCCATTTGACGCGAGCAGCATCGACGCGTAGAGCCGCCGTTCCACCGGAGAGTGACTCAACGCCACTAGAGCTTTCGCCTGATCGCTAGTTGCGCGTTCGTTCTGCTCGCCTAAAGGGTAGGTTTCTGAATCGACCTGCGCGCTGATCTGACTCTTTTGCGGGAACATTAAATTGTTTCAGAAATTGGTAATGCGGCGGGTGTAAAGCAGTAGCTTTTCTGAGTTGGTTTGTAAGGCCGCAAACCTCAATTAAAAATTTCCGTCGCTGAATGTCGTAAATCTAAAGAGGCGTCCACTCTCTCCTTAAAATTCTCACCAAGGTTGTGTGGTGGAATGACTTCTGGGCAAGTAATAGGAGTAATGGGCTGTCCTTGCTGATATCGCCCATGAGCCTAATGGCATCGAGAATTTATGTCAAGAAGTTTCCCAACGAGGCCCTTTGGCCAATGATCAGCGTTTGCGGCGGGTGCTCCGGGACGCCGCTCTAGCTTGGTTTTCCCAGTATTTCATCGACCATTTCGCACCATAGGTGGCCAATGGTTATGTGGCCCTCTTGAATGCGCGCCGTCCGCTCGCTTAGAACCTTCACGGTAATAAAGCAATAACCAGCTAAGGGTTCCGCGGAGAGGCCTGTAAGGCCGATGATCTTGCAACCGAGACTGCGTGCTGTTTCGGCAGCCCTGACGACATTCGGCGACTTGCCGCTAGTGCTGATGGCGATCAAAACATCGCCAGGCTTGGTGAGCGCCGCCACCTGACGTGCGAAAACTTCTTCATAACCGAAATCGTTGCTCAATGCAGTGAGCGCCGAAGTGTCTGTGGTAAGGGCGATTGCTGGAAACGGGCGGCGCTGGTCCTCGTAGCGACCAACCAACTCAGCCGCAATGTGTTGCGCGTCGGCAGCACTGCCACCATTTCCGCACAGCAGGATTTTGTTTCCTGCCGCGAGCGCGTGGCAAATAATTCGGCCTGAGCTTTCTACGTCAGCCAGTCCGGATTCAAGCAACGTTTGAAGCACCCGAACGTGTTCTTCAGTCGATCGCGTCAGCAGCCTGGTAATATTCGAGTCGTTGGTCATCAACGTGGTTTCATATGCAGCGGTTGAACTTTAACAACGGCGTAGGAAATTAACATAGTTATTCGCGACACTAAAGCTCGCCGCGCCTTAGTACTGCATAGCGAAAATGCGAGTTTAGCCCGTACCTTCAAGGAAAAAATAAAGATCATTTCTTTTCGTGGCCGGATTTAACACCGCGTAGCGGTATCGCGAGTTTAGCCCGGCCTTTCAAGGCCGGGAAAGCAATGCACACATTTCTTTTCGTCGCCTAGCGACGATCGATATTAAGGACTCTATTCACGCCAAATTGCCCGGCGCCTCCCATGAAAGAGCCTTTGCAAGAATCCGAATCCATACCTCCCCGATACGCCATTGCGCTTCTCCACTATCCGTATTCCAATTTCATACAGACCGTGAAGCATGTTCACCCTTTCATCCTTCGAAGAACAGTGGAGGTCGTCCCATGGCGAACACCTATACTTCACTTCACTATCATCTGATCTTCTCAACCAAAAACCGTGAGCCGTGGATCGCTCAAGCTATCGGACAACGCATCTGGAGCTTCATCGGCGGAAGCGCGCGACCATCAGATGACTGCGCTACAGGTGGGTGGTGTCGAAGACCACATTCACGCTTTGATTACGGCGCCGCCGACTATCGCACCGTTCCAGATTGCGCAGTTGCTGAAAGGTGCATCATCGAAATGGATTCATGAGCAGTTTCCTTCACTTGAAAACTTTACCTGGCAAGACGGATACGGTGCATTTACAGTGAGCAAATCGAACATTCCCGGAGTCATCAAGTACATTCAAAACCAGCGCGAACATCATCGAAAGAAGACTTTCCAAGAGGAATATTTGGAGTTTTTGCACGCGAATGGCATTGAGTTCGATGAACGGTATTTGTGGGGATAGTTCGATCGTCGCTACGCGACGAAGATCTCTGGTGCGTTGTTTGCCCCGGCGTTGAAACGCCGGGCTAAATTCGCGACACCGCTACGCGGTAAAGGAACCGCGGGGGCGAAACCACACTGCCGCAGATTCGACCGCATAACCGAAACGGCGCTGCTTGCGCAACTCTTCGTCCCCGATGTAGGCTTCGCTTCATTTTTGATCCGGCTCTATCGTTGATGACCTCATAGCTTCGAAGAATTTGCGAAGCGACGTTGATGCCAGGAATTGCTGACGGGCAGTTTTTATGACCACACCCACGACACCCATGCTGAGACAGTATCAGGAGCTTAAGCAGCAGCATCCTGGCACATTGTTGTTTTTTCGCCTGGGGGACTTTTATGAACTCTTCTTCGACGATGCGGTGGTTGGGTCGCGCGAGCTGCAAATAACGCTGACAGCTCGTCACAAAGAACGCGGCGATCCGGTGCCGATGTGCGGCGTGCCTCATCATTCGGCTGCGAATTACATTGCACGTTTGGTGCGCAAAGGCTATCGCGTAGCGATCTGCGAGCAAACCGAAGAGGCTTCGAAAACCAAAAAGCTGGTGCGGCGCGAAGTAGTCAGAATCGTAACACCCGGCACACCCATCGACCCGCAACTGCTCGAGACGCGTGAAAGCGTTTTTCTGGCCGCAGTTTGCAGCGCCGGCGAAACTGTAGGCGCGGCTTTTCTCGATCTCTCGACGGGAGAGTTTCGCGCAACACAGGAAAGCGGCGCCAACGCCTGGGAAAAGATTCGCTCCGACATTGAGTCGTATGCGCCGCGCGAGCTGCTCTTCCCTGCTTCGCTCGAGCCATTAATAAAGGCCGGTCTGACGGGAAAAGTCCAAACAGCGCCTCTGCCTCTGACAGTTTCTTCAGCCAGCGAAACCCAACCGTCAGTTCAAACCGCGCGTAGCTCTATTCCTCAATTTCCGGAAATAACACTGACGCCGCTTGATGATTGGCTATGGCAAGTGGGCGATTGCGCTCAGTTGTTGCTGAATCATTTTGGTGTTCGTTCGTTGGCCGGCTATGGCGTTGAGAAAAAGCCTGAAGCGGTGCGCGCCGCTGGTGCCTGTTTGCGTTACGCACAGGAAACGCAACGCGCCGGCGCCAATCACATAACGGACTTAACCTATTTCGAGCCCCAGGATCATCTGGTCCTGGACCAGGTGACGGTACGCAATCTGGAGTTGGTTGAAGCGCTGGGAGGTGGCGGCCGAACTTTATTGTCGGTCATCGATCAGACAGTCATCGGAATGGGCGCACGGCTGCTACGCTCGTGGTTACTGCGGCCCTGTATCAAACGCGGGGAAGTTGAGGCGCGCCTCGCGGCCGTTCAGGATTTATGCGCTTCACAAATAAGCCGCGACAAAATGCGCGGGCTATTAAAAGAAGTTTCCGACCTGGAACGATTAATCGGCCGCATCAGTCTCGGCTCGGCAACGCCGCGAGACCTGAATGCGATTCTGCGCTCGCTAAATCAAGTGCCTGCGATTCGCGAGAGTTTGGCAGCGATGCAGTCATCGCTGGTGCAAGTGCTGAGCGAGCACGCTGATGAAGTGCCGGAAATCTGTGCTTTGCTCGCGCGCGCGTTGAGCGACGATCCGCCGGCAAAAATCAGCGATGGCGATACGATTCGCGCCGGTTACTCAACTGAACTGGACGAGATTCGTTCGCTGAGCCGCAACGCCAAACAGATCATCGCCACG
>DASQPM010000351.1:0-5736 GCA_035643935.1 Pyrinomonadaceae bacterium
CGACACGCCGCTCCCGCCTGACGAGCCCGCAGGTGAAAATCCGCCCGATGGCGCAGTAATTGATTACTATCTTGGCTTTGCATCTTCAGTCCCGGTGACACTGGAAATTCGAGACGCTACTGGCCAAATCGTGCGGCGTTATTCCAGCGCTGATCCGATCCCACCGATTGATCCGATGTTGCCGATCCCCACCTACTGGGTGCGACCACCGAAAGGACTTTCCAGCGCGAAGGGTATGCATCGCTTTTTATGGGACATGCATTACGCGCCTGTTCCCGGAGAAAAACCTTCCTATCCAATCGCAGCCGTTTATCGCAACACGGCGCCTGACTTCACGTCTCCATGGGTTGTGCCAGGCAAGTACACAGTTGTGCTCAACGTAAACGGGAAGACTTATACACAAGCTTTTAATGTGCAGATGGACCCGCGCGTTAAGACGGCGGCTCGAGATCTGGCTGAGCAATTCAGGTTGTCGAAACAACTGTACGATACGTGGTTCGCTTTCAACGTGATAACGAATCAGTCCAACCCGATAAGCAAACAGCTCACCGACCTTCGCTCGACTGCAAAGACTGATGAGGTCAAAGCTCAGATTGATGCGTTTGTGCAAAAGGTTAACGCGCTGGTTGGCACCGAAGTCGCTCGGCCCGACTTGGCCAATAAGTTAACGACTCTGAGCGCGCTCGCCAGACTGAAAGCACTGTTCGGAATTCTTCAAGAGGTAGACGCCGCGCCGACGCCACAGACGATCGCTGCTGTTACTCAGTTACAAACAGATGCTCAGTTGCTCCGGACTAGCTGGCAAGCTCTGACGTCGCAGGACATTCTGACGTTAAATCAACAACTGCGAGCAGCGGGTTTGGCGCCAATCAATTTGGAAGAACAAAAATAGGAGCGATGATCAGAAGAACAAGACCATGATCAGTTTGTAAGCCATGGGGCCAACTGTTTCTTGATGCAGATGCAATGGCGCTTCCACTTTCAGAACGCGTCTCACTCGCTCAGGCGCTTTGGGAGAGCATTGACGCAGGCGTGGCCGAAGCGGATGAACGTGTTGCCGTTGCGGAGGCTATCCGTCGCGACAAGGATCTTTCGTCAGGCCGCGTAGCCGGTCGCACACATGAAGAAGTCATGGAAGCGGCGCACCGCGCGCTCGAATGCGACACGTCGGGGAGTGAAGTCAGTACCACCACGCGGTAGCGGGTGGGTGGAAGATTCGGAACTCGACTCAGCGGATATCCAGCATTCAAGTCGTGAAATCGCTAGCCTATAGCGGAACCCACCCGCTACCGCATGGCAGTACTGACCTCATGTCACCAGGAAAGCGATTACCAGCGGCCGATCATCGGTTGGTAGTTCGAACTGCATCAGTGCTTCGGGTCGAGAGTCTTGACTTCCTCCTTTTTCTTGCAGAATCCGACCTGACAGGCTAGCGTTAGCGATTCAATCCGAGACACCCGATTCCAATCCTGAGTACGGCGAACAAAGTTATCTTCACTGAAGGAGAAACTTCAATGATCATCGACACGGGAAACACTGCGTTCATGCTGCTCTGCTCCAGCTTGGTTATGCTGATGACGCCGGGGCTGGCGTTTTTCTACGGTGGTCTGGTCGGGCGCAAGAATGTTCTGGCCATCATGATTCAGAGTTTCGTGTCCATGGGTTGGACCACCGTGCTGTGGTGGGCGTTTGGTTTCTCGCTTTGCTTCAGCGGCGATCTAAAAAGTGGCACAGACTTCTTCGGTATCCTGGGTAACTTCAACTGGGCTTTTCTTCGCGGGATCACTTTGGACACACCGTCGTTGATCAATCCCTCGATCCCGATGATTGTTTTCTGCGCTTATCAGATGATGTTTGCCATCATCACACCGGCGCTGATTACCGGCGCTTTTGCGAATCGAGTTACATTCAAGGCTTACATGCTCTTTCTCACCGGCTGGCTCACGCTCGTCTACTTTCCCTTTGTGCACATGGTTTGGGGCGGCGGCATCATGGCGAGTTGGGGCGTGTTGGATTTCGCGGGCGGCATCGTGGTCCACAACATCGCCGGCATCGCCGCGCTGGCGTCGGTACTGTATGTCGGCAGGCGCAGGGTTGCCGATTCAGGTCCACACTCGATCCCACTCGTGGCGCTGGGCACGGGCATGCTCTGGTTTGGCTGGTACGGTTTCAACGCCGGCAGCGAGTTTCGCGTCGACTCAGTTACGGCTGTCGCTTTTCTGAATACTGACCTTGCTGCTAGCTTCGCGGCCATCGCGTGGCTTTGCATGGACTGGATGACGACAAAGAAGCCGAAATTTCTTGGTTTGCTAACTGGCGCCGTAGCAGGCCTGGCCACAATCACGCCGGCCGCAGGTTATGTTTCACCGGCAACCGCCTGTCTGATCGGAATCGTCGCCGGCGTCGTTTGCTTTTATGCCGTGGCGCTGAAGAACAAACTTCGTTGGGACGACGCGCTTGATGTTTGGGGTGTGCACGGTGTTGGCGGATTCCTTGGCATCGTACTCTGCGGCATCTTCGCTACTACTTTATTCAACCCGGCTGGCACGGATGGCTTGCTGCGCGGCAACTCGCATTTCTTCCTGGTCCAACTCGGTGCGGTGCTGCTCTCCTCGCTTTGGGCGTTCGTCTTTACTTACGGCATGCTCTGGATTATCGATCGGATCACGACGGTGAAAGTCGACGAAGCAGGTGAGCTTGAGGGGCTCGATATGGCCATCCATGGCGAAGCGGCTTACGTGGAAAGCATTTGAGAGAGTTACAACCGGTCCGGGTGACGTCTTGGTTTGAAATCTTCTCTGTGTGTCCTTTGTGTTCTCTGTGTCTTTGTGGTGAGCAATCCCTAAACAAAATTCACCACGGAGCCACAGAGAACACAAAGGACGCACAGAGAAAACTGAAATCAAGACACTACGACAGATCTGGAACCATGGTGTTCTAATAACTGATGTCTGCGGGTTAAGTTTCATCAAACCATATTTGAGGTAAATTGCCGATGAAGATTGCTCTTAAGTATGGCCTGCTAATCACTCTCGTCGTCGTTCTCTGGATTGTGGTTGTTCGCCTCTGGCTGGGGCGGGGTAACGGTCCGCAAGGCCAGCTTGTTTCCGGAGTGCTTTTTAATGCGACGGCAATCCTTGCGATCTTTTTGGGAATGAAGGAGCGCAAGAGAGCACTTGCAGGTGCATTAGGTTTTAAGGAAGGCATCAAGACGGGGATGGGGATTTCGCTGGTTTACGCCATCTCAGCCTGCCTGTTTTTTATGATCGAATATTTGGTTGCCGGACCAAAGCTCTTATTGAGCGAGGCAGGGCCGCAAACTGGTCCGCTGTGGCAAGTGGCGGTGATGGCCTACGCCGGATTGTTTTTTGGTTCGTTACTTTTCGGTTTGATCTACTCAACTCTGATCGCTTTTTTTCTCGCGCGCCGGTTGGGACGTGACTCTACCGAAATTATTTAAAACCTTTACGGGATCAGCACCACCTTGCCGATATTTTTGCGCGCTTCCATGTAAGCGTGGGCCGCGCCTGCCTGATCGAAAGGAAACGCTTTGTCCACGTGAGGTTGAATCCAACCTTCGTTAATTCCCTGCATGATCGCCTGCACCCATTCAGCAACCTTTTCCGGCTCATGCCACATGTGGCCAAGATTCAAACCAAAGACTCCGCGATTCTTGCTCAACAAACTTAGCGGATGAAAGCGCGGCATTTGCGCGGCAGCTTTCGCCAATTTCAGCTTGCCTTTCAAGCCATTCGCCGACGCGGTTGAAACGCCAAACATTCCCAGACGTCCGGTTGTTCGCAACGCCTTATAGCTTTTCTTCCAGTGGCCGCCGCCAATAGGATCAATTACCAGTTCAACGCCCCGTCCATTAGTCATCTGTTTCAGCACCGGTAACCAATTCTGATTGCGATAGTCGATCGGATGGTCCAGACCACGCTGCCTCAGAAAATCGTGCTTGCCGGGACTGGCGGTGCCGTAGGTGGTTGCGCCAATTTTCTTGGCAATGTCGAGTGCGGCAAGACCGACTCCGCCGCCGGCGTTGTGAATCAGAACTGATTCGCCTTTTCGCAAGCCACCCATCACCACGAGCAGCGCCCAGGCAGTCAGGTAATTCACGGGCACGGCGGCAGCCTGTTCAAAGCTGAGCGACTCTGGTTTTGGAAACAATTGCTTTTCCTGCACGACAACTTTTTCTGATTGGCCACCGAAACGCGTCATCGCCACCACCGGTTTTCCGATTAAAGAGCGATCGACATTCTCGCCCACCGACTCGACGATGCCGGAAACTTCATAGCCCATCACGCAAGGCTTTGGTGGTCCATCGGGATAGAGTCCCTGGCGCGCGAGTATGTCAGCGAAATTCAAACCGGCAGCCCGCACTTTAACAACAACTTCTCCGGCCTTTGGTTGCGGGTCAGGTTTCTCCTGCACCTGAAGAACTCCACTGCCGCCGTTTTTGGTGGTTACGATTTGTCGCATGGAATTATTAGCCGGACTTTAGAATCCCGATAAGGTCGGTACCGTCGTCATATTTGATGTTTGTTATCTTCCAACCAAATTGGCGCGAGGCAAGCAGGAATTTCACTTCCTGTTTCTTGCCGATATTTGTGAAGGTCACAAGCACTGTTGCCGTTCCATTTATCACCATCGCTTTGTGAATGGCGAAGTTCCTGATTTCCATGTCTTGTGCGTTGTACAGCGGATCGCCATCGAGTGGTCCAACTTCGTCAGGAGAGTTAGGCAAATGCCAAATTAGATCGGCCAGCGCCTTGTCAAAATATCTATCCACCAGCGACCGGCTTTTGTTTTGAAAGAACGGACTTTTCTTCTGATGTTGTCGGTATAAGTCCGCCACCACTTGCTCGGGAGTCATTTGCTTAATCGACTTTGCGCGTCGTTGACCGGTGGCAGAAGAGCAAACAGTTCCGATGACTATCGCTAAGATGAAAATCAGTTGTGTTGTTTTCATTTCGAGATGACCGGTAATTGTTTGCAGAAGACAAAGGCGCAGAGCTTAACCAGCTCTGCGCCTTGTTTGTGGACTTTAGAGTAATTCTGCAGACATACCTTACGAAGCGCTCTTCGCTGCCGTGTCAGTCGTCGCGGTCTTGTTTGGTTGTGGCGTAATACGCAGGTACGGCTTGGGCGCTTTCCAGCCAGCGGGAAATTTCGTCTTCGCATCTTCGTCGGACATTGATGGCACGATGATTACATCATCGCCGTCTTTCCAGTTGACCGGCGTGGCGACGCTGTATTTGGCAGTCAATTGTAGCGAGTCGATCACGCGCAGGATTTCGTCAAAGTTGCGGCCGGTGCTTGCCGGGTACGTAAGCATCAATTTGATCTTCTTGTCCGGTCCGATGATGTAAACCGAACGGACGGTGAAGACGTCGCTGATTTCGGGATGGATCATGTCATAAAGTTCCGCAATCTTGTGATCCGGATCAGCGATGATCGGAAAGTTGAGAGATGAGCCTTGAGTTTCCTTAATATCCTCGGCCCATCGTTTATGCGAGTCGGTGGGATCGACGCTGAGGCCGATAACTTTTACGCCCCGGCGATCGAACTCCGGTTTGAGCCGCGCGCATTCACCAAGCTCGGTGGTGCAAACGGGCGTGAAATCCTTTGGGTGTGAAAACAGCACTGCCCAACTGTCGCCAATCCATTCATGAAAACGAATTGGACCATCGGTGGTATCAGCGGTGAAATCGGGGGCAACGTCCCCTAAACGTA
>DASQPM010000352.1:0-3084 GCA_035643935.1 Pyrinomonadaceae bacterium
TTTTCAGCTCGAGGGGATGGCCGCCCACAAGCTGGCGTACGTTGCGACCTTCGACGTACTGCATGGCGATGAAGTGAACACCTTCAACTTCATCGAGGTCGAATATGGTGCAGATGTTTGGATGATCCAGCGAGGAGGCGAGCCGTGCTTCGCGTTCAAAGCGCTTCAGGTTTGCTTCTCTTGCAGTCAGCTCGGGCGGCAGAACTTTGACGACCACGGTGCGGCCGAGTTTTCCATCGGTCGCTTTGTAAACTGTGCCTTGCCCGCCAACACCGAGCTTCTCGAGGATCTTATAATTGCGTAAAAACTTTCCGATCATTATTTTTCGTAAAGCAAACTGTTAGTTTGCATCGTACAAGTAGCACAGACTTCAGTCTGTGTTTTCGCCCAAGAACACAGACTAAAATCTATGGCACTAACTATGACAGGCATTGCAAGTGCCGCTGACTCCAAGTCTTGAGTTTTCGCAAAGAGCACAGACTAAGAGTCTATGCTACTAGCAAACTAAAAGTTTGTTTTGCGAACGCGCTACTCAAACGTCGCGAGCAGCTCTGCAGCGCTCGCGGTTGCCGTGCCCACTTTTCCTACCACAATTCCCGCTGCGTGATTGGCAAGGTTCGCCGCCTCCAGGACAGATGCGCCGGTAGCCAGTGCGGCTGCCAGCGTCGCGATAACCGTATCGCCGGCGCCGGTTACGTCATAAACTTCGCGCGCGGCAGTTTCAACAAAAACCGGCTCCTGATTGCGTTCCAGCAACATTATTCCCCGCTCGCCACGAGTTATCAGCACCGCATCGCAATCGAGTTTTTCCTGGATCAAACGCGCCGCCTGGTGTAGGCCGTCGTCAGAATCCTCTTCCAGGTTAGTCATACGCAGCGCTTCAAAGTGATTAGGCGTTATTAAAGACGCTGGACGGTAATAAGAAAAATTCCTAATCTTTGGATCGATCAGCACGGGAACCGTTTTGTAAGCAAGCTCCAGAATTGCGGAAAGAATGCCTGGCGTTACTACGCCTTTGTCATAATCAGAAACTACAAAAGCGTCCGCGTTCTGAATAGCATTTTTCAAGCTTTCGATAATACGTTGCTCAACCTGACCGTTGACGGACTGGCGATGTTCGCGGTCAGCGCGTACTACCAATTGACTGTGCGCGATGATGCGCGTCTTCGTCGTCGAGGGGCGCTTGTTGTCTACAGCCAGGTATTCGTCAACCTGCTGCGGACTGACCTCGCGTAGTGTTGTCTTGATTCGTTCACCGGCGGAGTCATTACCGACCACGCCAACCACGCAACCGCCCGCGCCCAGCGCAACGACATTGGCGAGCACATTAGCAGCGCCGCCAAGATGCACCGACTCGCGTCGAATATCAACGACTGGCACCGGCGCTTCGGGCGAGATGCGCGTTACGTCGCCCCAAACAAATTCATCGAGCATCACATCGCCCAGCACGACTATCTTCCGATCGCGCATCGTCTGAATTATCTCGCCGGCGCGTTGTTTTGTTAGTTGGGGCATGATGGTGAAAGTTCTCGCGCGGCTTTGCCGCCTTCCGTGCGGTAAGGTGCTCGGTCTTACCGTAAGCCATCTTTCGAGATTCGAGGCTTCGCTTCCGAATTGGAAGGCACAGCCTCCGAAATAATTAAACAAGCACTCTCGGTTGGCGTAGCCCGACCGCACGGAAGGCGGCAGAGCCGCTAACGCTCAGAACTTTCTCTTAGCACACGTTCAACCGCCGCCATCACTCTATCGACCGGCACGCGTTTGATGCATTCCGGCTGTTCAAACTTTTCGCAGTAGTAACCATGACAAGGCTGGCACTCCATCTCTTCCAGAACGAATTCAGCTGGAGCGCGTGCCCAGGGCTGCCAGTGCGCAGTGTTTGACGAGCCGAAAACGACTACAGCAGGCGTTTCCACCGCGGTGGCCATGTGCGCGACGCCACTGTCGTTGCCAACAAACAAACGCGCGCGTGCCAGCAGTGCTGTCACTTCCGGCAAATTCAAATTCGTGAGCGGCAAAATTTCGGCCGACGAATTTTGCTGCAACGCCTCGACAACATGAATTTCATTTGGCGCGCTAATCGCCACGATAGCCAAACCACGAGCGACAAGCGCATCGGCCACGCGCGCGAAGTTAGTCGCCGCCCATTGCTTGGTATCAAAAGCTGCCGCCGGATGAATGACAACGAAAGGGGCGGCCTCTAATCCTGGCGCTGCCAGAAGTTCCGCGATTTTTGCGTCCGCGGCGGTGGTCGCAGCCAGGTGTGTCGGCGGGCGATCGCTAACTGGCACGCCGGTCCATCCGAGCAATGCTAATTGCTGCTCAACTGAATGAGTTTTGTCTCGCTTCCAAAGAAATGAAGATGATGGCGACTGGTGATTATGCAGCCACGAGTACTGATAGGTCTCGTAGCCGACTCGATGAGTTGCGCCGGTCGCGCGCGTTAGCAGTGTCGCCGTCGTGCCGCCGTGCAGATTGTATACAACGTCATAGCGATTGGCGCGCAGGCGACGCGCGACCCGCGCCCTCGAAGCGACACTGCCGCGTTGCATTGTTATTACGTTATCGATATGCGGCGAACCTTCAAGCACCGGCGCCACCCAGTCTTCGAGCAAAATATCGATCTCGGCGTGCGGCAGGAAACGTTTTAGCGCTGATAGCGATGGAGTCGACAATACGGTGTCGCCAATCGAACGCAGCCTGACAACCAGAACTCGTTCGACTTTTTCCCAGTCCCAACGCGCAGGCCCGAGTGGTTGCGGAGAATCTTCGCCGCGCAAGCTGTGCATAGCCAGATTTCGCATCTGCGGAGAACGTTCAACTATTTCGCGTAAGCTATTCAAGGCTGCGAGTAGGACAGACTTTCCAGTCTGTCCATTTCCGTTTTCCGTTGACGGCCGCAATCAATGCGAGCTGTTCAACTTCGTTCAGGTTGCTCGTCTTCTATCGTTGCTTCGTCGATCAACATGACCGGGATATCGTCGCGAATGGGATAGACCCGCTTGCACTCGACGCATTTCAAACCGCTGCCGTCTGGTTTCAACTCAACCTTCGCTTTGCACGCGGGGCAGGCAAGTATTTCCA
>DASQPM010000353.1:0-2143 GCA_035643935.1 Pyrinomonadaceae bacterium
AATTCAGTTGTTTTAGAGCGTTCGTCATGGTGACTTGTCCACCAGACGCATCGACGCCGTCGGTGATCAAAACGATATGACGAGTGCCCGCCGGCGTTTCTTTGAACTGATCGGCGGCAGCGACAATCGCGCTTGCCAACCGGCTGCTCTTACCCGTGTTCAGCTTCGTCTTAAGCACCTTCGCGATTGCCGCCCTGTCCGTGGTCCAGCTTTGCAAAAGCTCCGGCTTGGTCGCGAATTGCATGATTGCTATTCGATCGCCAGCATGAAGCGCTGAGATGATTCGCATCGCGACGTTCCGAGTAAGATTTGTGTCCTTCAACCCCAGCGTGTTACCGGTGTCGAGCAACAACAGCACGTTCGCGGGCAAGTGCTGAATGCTTCGGATTTGCTGCGGCTGGCCATCTTCAAGCACGAGCACGTCGTTAATTTCCAGCGCCGGATCGTAATGACCGTACGCATCGGTTGCCGCCACGGGAAGTCTAACTTCCTCCGTGAACACACGCACCGGTTCCTGCTCTTCACTCTTAGGCGTTGGCGAGGGTTTCGGATTGACCTGCGCTCGTGCCGCGGCCGCTGAAAAGACCAATACCAAAATAATTAGAAATGGTGAGCGCAAACTTGATTCACTTCCCAGGCTTTGGTTTTGGATGTACGGGAGGTTTGATGCCTCAGGTCATGCTTTGCAGTTGCCCGACGCGATCAAGAAACTAACGCCCGATCTTGCGCGCCTGGGCCTGCATGGCCGTAATCGCTATTGCGTCAACGATGTCTTCGGCCTTGCAACCCCGTGAAAGATCGTTCCCTGGAGAGTCCAGACCCTGCAGGATGGGTCCAATCGCGTTTGCGCCGGCGAGCCGTTCGGTCAACTTATAAGCGATGTTGCCCGATTGCAGATCAGGAAAGATCAGCACATTAGCCCGGCCGGCTACGCTCGACCCCGGCGCTTTCGATTGGGCGATCGCCGAAACAAGCGCGGCGTCGGCTTGCAGTTCACCATCGATCTCGATCTCCGGCGCCCGGGCACGCACTGTTCGCGTCGCTTCGACGACCTTATCAATCAGCCGATGACTGGCACTGCCTTTGGTGGAAAAAGAAAGCATCGCTACGCGTGGCTCAGCGCCAAGCAAAGCGCGACAAGAATCCGCGGAAGCGATCGCGATCTCTGCCAGCTCAGCAGCGCTGGGTTCGATCACTACGCCACAGTCAGCGAAGATCATGGCCCCATTGTGACCCAGACTTTGATCGCGCAACGCCATTAGAAAAAAGCTGGAGACGAGTTTGAAACCCGCGCGCACGCCGATGCAATGCAGGGCTGCGCGCACAGTATGCGAAGTCGTATTAGTGGCGCCCGCTACCGAGCCGTCGGCGCGGCCGTCGCGCACCATGAGGTTGCCGTAGTAGAGCGGATCTCGGAGGGCGGTGCGCGCTTCATCAAGCGTGAGGCCCTTCGCGCGTCTCGCCTCGTAAAGCAAAGCCACCATTTTGTCGAAATCGTTCGCGCGTTTAGGATCGATTACTTCAACTCCACCGAGATCGGCGCCCGCCTGACGGGCAGCAGCGCGCACTTTTTCTTCATCCCCGAGAACCGTGATCCGCGCCAGCCGTTCTCGCACGGCGGCGCCGGCGGCGGCCAGGATACGCGGATCTTCTCCCTCAGGCAGAACTATGTGTTGGAGTTTGGCCGCAGCTCGTTGGCGAAGTTGATCGAGAATGGACACGGGTAGTCAGTAATTAGGCCTGGTTGTCAGTGTTAAGTAAAGCGTTGGCAATTTATCATGAGAAACGTCAGCCCGAAAGCTGGGCCAGTAGCGTCCCCACTTGTGCGAGAACTTCCTGTTAGCTAAAACGATCCACGAATTACACGAAGCGAGTTGATTCTGTGGGTTTCGTGTGCCTTGGTCGATCGTTCTTCTCCAAGCAAGGGAACGCACGAAACCATTTGCGACCCCACCCGCCGATGCTAAAGCTTGCTCCCCTTCCACAGGTCGGCTAGACTTTCGGAAAAGGACGAAGGAGTTCTTCAGCGCGAAACCAACAACTGGCAAATAACTACTAACAACTGTCCATTGATTATGTCCAAGTCTCAACTCAAAAGCCGAATGAAGAACCTGCTCATGTTTCTGCCGAACATGATCATTCT
>DASQPM010000354.1:0-9930 GCA_035643935.1 Pyrinomonadaceae bacterium
GTCGAAATGGGCTTTGCACAAAAAGTCGCAAACGCGATAACAGGTTAGCGAAATCAGGCCCCCCGATAGGATTATGAATTTGCCTACTGCTTTACTTGCATCGTGGGTCGACGAATACAGAACCGGAAGCGGTAGCGACCACGTCGGACTTGCGATAAACAACATCTCCATTTCATGGATCGTCGAGAACGCTAGCTTACAATGACGGTGAACTCCACCCTTCGCAGACCCGGTCGCTACCGCTCCCGGTTCTGTATTCGTCGACCCACGACAAGGTAGAGTTGCGGCACGGCACGACGATACTATCTGGACGCGTCTCGCATGCGAGAATAGTTTTTGTGCAAAGCTCTCGAAATGCATTGTTTTAGTGCCGACATCGAGATTTTGGTTTGCGGCGATAAGTATGTTCTTATAGATGACGCGATTACTGGATTACGTAATGGTTTGAGGGCAACTAGCCCTGACGGGCCGCGCATCAAAGCGCCGTCTCCGACCGGTCGAACGACACGTTGAATCCCCAACACTTAACATGAACTTTTTTCGTTTTTCTTTTCTTTCGCGGCTGTTGCTGCTCGTTTCACTTATGTCGCTAGCCGGTTTGGCGCAGGCGCAAAAGCCAAAGCCAAAACCCACGCCACCGCGGGATGACGATCAGGAATCAATTACAACTTTCATTCGCCGCGTGCGCTTGCCGATAACCGTCGTTAACAAGAAAGGACAATTTGTTCCCGGACTTACGAAGAACGACTTCTCGATCTTCGAAGACAAAGTCCCGCAACAGGTCGAGACGTTCTCGGACGATCTGGGCGAGGCCCTGCCGCTCTACGTCGTAGTATTAATGGATACATCACCGTCGACTTCGGGAAAGCTAAAGTTTGAGCAGGAGTCGGCGAAGAACTTTATCTATACCGTGGTGCGGCCGCGGCGGGATCGAGTGTTGTTTGCGACGTTTGATGACGAGATAAATTTGCGCCAGGACTTTACCGACAAACTTGATTTGTTGGACAAGGCGGTTGACGGCGTAAAGAAATTGGGCAATCAAACCGCGCTGTTTGATGCCGTTTGGCAATTCTGCGACGAAAAATTGCGATCGGTTGCCGGCCGGCGGGTGATGGTGATTGTCACCGACGGCGAGGACACGTACAGCCGCGCCAACATTCGCGATGCCATCGATATAGCGCAGCGCACCGAGACTACCATTTTTGCAATCTCAACTAAGGCAGGATTTCTGTCGACCGTGCCTGGAGTCGAAGCGGGCCAGGTGAAGGACCAAAAAGATCGCGACCTGGTAACGTTGGCCGAAGAAACCGGCGGCATTGCCTTTTTCACCGGTGACATGCTTTCGCTCGAGCGCTCGTTCACGAAGATATCTAAAGAGCTGCGCGCCCAATACCTGCTGACCTACAAACCGCTTAATGATCGTTACGACGGGAGCTTTCGCAAGATTGAAGTCAAACTTGCCACCGGGCACGGTGATTTGAAGATAAGAACCAAACGCGGCTACAAAGCCATTGCCGATACGGTCAGACCATAACCAGGCACGAAGATGTTTAATCAAGCATTAGGAAAACTAAGTTTGACTTTGGCTGTTCTGTTCGCCCTGGCGGCTGCGATGATCGCCAATAGTTCCTTTGCACAGACGCCCGCGACCGCCGACGCTCAGAAGTCGAGAAGCAGGCGAGCGTCCGAAGTGCCATCGCCTACGCCACCGGTCAATCCAAAGGAAGATCTGCCACAGGAATCGGAAGAAGTCATCCGCGTTGAGACGAATCTGACGAACATCTTTTTTACTGCTGCCGACAACAACAAAAGATTTGTCAACACGCTCAGAAAGGAAGACATCCGCATACTGGAAGATGGCCAGCCACAGGAAATCTTCACCTTTCAGAAGAATGTCGATTTGCCACTCTCAATCGGTATCCTGATTGATACCAGCCGTTCCGAGGAGCGCACGTTGCCGGACGAAAAAGCGGCGGCGCGCTCATTTTTGGAAACAGTGATGCGCCCGGACAAAGACGAGGCGGCCGTCGTTTCTTTCACAGGCGAAGTCACTTTGGAACAGGGCTTCACCGGCGACGTCGATCGCTTGCGCAAGGCGATCGATCGGGTGGAGTTCGTGCCACCGTCCGGTTACATCGGCGGCGGCGTAGTGGTGGGTGGCACGCCGCCAATCTCTGACTCGAACCAAATTCTGGCAGGTTCGACCGCCATCTGGGACGCCGTCTGGGCCACCTCAAACGAACTGCTGTCGGATTCTTCGGCGGAAAACACGCGGCGCACCATCATTCTGCTCACCGACGGTTATGACACGATCAGCCAGGTGAAAATGCACGAAGCGATCGAGCGCGCGCAAAAAGCCGACGCGCTCATTTATGCCATCGGCATTGGGGATACTTATCAGGGCGGAGTTGATGGCGGCTCGTTGAAGAAGATAGCAGAGCAAACGGGAGGTCGCGCTTATTTTCCCCGCAATGAAAGAGAACTGCGCAGCGCGTTTGTTCAGATCCAAACTGATCTGCGCGAACAATATCTCGTCGCTTACTCGCCCTCAAACAAGACGCACGACGGCGCTTATCGCCGGATTCAGATTGAAGTGATTGATCCGGAAGTGCGCAAACAGAGTTTGAAACTTAACTACCGCCCCGGCTATTTTGCGAAGACTATCGACGGCTCGCTGCCTACGCGCAAGCGAACGCAGCCGGACTAAGCCAGACACTCAGCTCTATTATTGATCCGGTTTTCTGCGCGCCTTGACGTCGGTCATGACAATGGTGATGGCGAGGCCGACGCCGGCGATGGCGGCGAGCAGGAAGAAGATCATCGCGAAACCGGGATAGCCGAAGATGCGAAACGAAGTCTCGACGCGCATCAGCATCGAAGCTCCAACGATGAGCGCCGCGAGTACGAGACCCAAGGCGACGCGGTTCGCTACTTTCTGAAGTCCTTCCAGCACGATCTTCTCGTCAATCGCATCAACGTCAATCTTGAACTCGTTGTTGCCTACCGTATCCAGAATCTTATTAACTCGGCCCGGCAGTTTTTCCAAAAACTCCTTCAGCTCCACTACCTCGCCAACCAGATTCATCGGTGACAGGCTCTGCGTTAAGTTGCGCTGTAGGATTTCGATTGCGCGCCGCCGAATGATTGCGGTTGGCTCAAAGTTTGGATCAAGGATGAACACAATGCGGTCCAGATTCAAGAGCGCCTTGGCCACCATGGTGAACTCAGATGGGAGACGAAACCAGCAGTCGGCCGCGATTTTGGTTATCTCCAACACTACCTTGCCGGAGTTGAGCCGCGTCAGACTTGCATCCGCATTCTCGGCGACCAGCTCGCCGATGCGTTTGGTAAATTCAGCCTTTTCAAAACGAGGCTTTGGCTCGCCCATGCGAATCGTGACCTCAGCCGCCTCTTCGCCGCGTCCCTCAGCGATAGCCAACAACAGGCGCAGGACATTGTCGCGGAGGCCCGGCAAAAGACGCGCCACCATGCCGAGATCCAGCAATGCAATCTGATCGCCTTCAGTTATAAAAACATTGCCCGGGTGGGGATCGGCGTGCAGAAAACCATCGAGCAGTATTTGCTTGAGGTAGGCGCGAAACAAATCGCGAGCGAGACCGGGCCCGTCAATTTCCATCAGGCGTAGCGGGCTCAGATCGGTGATCTTCTTGCCGGGAATATATTCCATCGTGAGGACGCGCGAAGTGCAAAAGTCCTCGATGGGATCAGGGATGATTATGTCTTCAAACTCGCGCAGGTTTTCAGCGAACGTGAGTAGACTGTTGGCTTCTTGTTTGAAGTCAAGTTCGCGCAACAGGCTGGTGCGCAGGTCCTTGAGCATGTTTTCAAAATCATAGCGCTTGCCGACTTCGGTGTGCGCGTCAAGGAAGTGTGCAAACTCGGTCAGCGCTTCGAGGTCTTCCACAATCAGCTCGCGAATGTTTGGGCGTTGCACTTTGACCACCACTGCACGCCCGTCGCGCATGTGCGCGCGATGCACCTGGGCCAGTGACGCCGCCGCCAACGGTTCCGGATCAAAGTCTGCGAAAGCCTTGGAGATGCGGACACCCAGTTCGCCGGAAACGATTTGGTCCACTACCTCATAAGAAAACGGCTCAATGCGATCCTGCAGACGCGACAGTGCTTCCAGGTAGGGCGCCGGTAATAGATCGGCGCGCGTCGACAAGAGTTGGCCCAGCTTAATAAAGGTGGGACCGAGCCTCTCCAGGTCCGCGGCGAGTTCTTCTGCTTCAGGCCGAGTTTCGGCCAGTTGCATCTCGTCCAAGTCGATGCTGTCTTCCAGACCAGCCTGCTTGACCAGATCCGAGCGCCCATACTTGACGAACAGTAGGGCGACATCTTTGTATCGTTTCAGCCGTTCCGGTTTAAGCGAAACCATTCGTATGCAATCCTTTTGCGGATGATTGTACTAAAACTTGCTCGTATAGGCGCTAACGGAAGTGCATCCAGCAATTCGTGGGCCAGCTATCGGGCGCGGTTTGTTTGGGGAAAAGAAACGAAGTAATTGAAAGTGCTTGCGATTACTGGGCGGGGACTTTCGGCGCAGTCGCTGCCAGGGCTTTATCGATTGCGGCTCGCAAACCCTCAGGACTCAGCACGGTCAGCGTGACGCCGTTGATAAAAATGGTAGGCGTGCTATCGACGCCATACTTTTCGCCGTCGTCGACATCGTGGCGGACTTCAGCGGCGTACTTGCCGCTGTCGAGTGCGGCATCGAACAGTG
Organism: Pyrinomonadaceae bacterium; assembly: GCA_035643935.1. GTDB lineage: Bacteria > Acidobacteriota > Blastocatellia > Pyrinomonadales > Pyrinomonadaceae > PSRF01. The sequence goes on from DASQPM010000354.1 coordinate 4,745, forward strand.
TCCGATTCAAACCGAGGTCGCTCGCGTATTTTTTCAGCGAGGGCACATCCAGCGCGTTCTGGTGTTTGAAGAGTTGCAAAGCATATTCAAAAAACTTTCCTTGTGCATTGGCGGCGTTGGCAGCCTCTGCTGCCTTGCGCGCATTCGCATGGGCCAACAAAGGAAAATCGCGCACCACGAACCGGACTTTATTGCCGTAACTCTTCAACACTTCATCGAGGATCGGTTGCATAGCCGCGCATGAAGGACATTGAAAGTCTGTAAACTCCACGATCGTGACCGGAGCGTTAGCATCGCCGCGCGCTGGGTCGTCGTCAACACTAATCGATTGCACCAGCATCTCCGGCTCAGAAATCAACAGGCGAATATTGGCTTGTTTTCGCAGCTTTTCCGCCAGAGCACTTTCAAGTTTTTGCTGTTCCTGATCCTGCAGGTAGCTCACGATTTGGCTGCGAACAGAATCAAGTCCGCCCGGAATGGTGCTTTGGTTCTCGGTATAGAATTTCGAGACGTCCGTCTCAGACGGTTGATGTGTCTTCTCGCTGATTTCCGAGCGTACCAGTTCTTCCGGCGCAACGTTGCGACGATTTGCTTCCGCCAGCAATAACAAATTGTAGATCGCCTGGTCCAGCGCCTGCTTTTCCAGCTGATAAGTATTCAGCCGAAGTTTATAAGCCATCGGACGTAGCCGCTCATCAATCATCGCCGCGGTTATAGTCTTGCCGGCCACGATCGCCAGCACGGTGGCTGGCGGCAGGGTTGTGGAGTTGACATCAGCACCCTTTACGACCGGCAGCGCCGTGCGTAGTCGATTCACCAGCTCCCCAGACAGGCGCGTCTCTTTTTCGCCGAGCAAATAAGCGGCAACATCTTTTTTCATCGTGTCCGGATCGCTCTGGTTGATTGAATCGCGGTTGTCTTCGATAAACTTATTAATCTCGGCAGTCGTCGGCTCGGTCAGCTTTCGCTTTACTTCAATGTCGTACAACTGCTGGGCTGTCATTTTGCGGCGGGCGGCTTCCGCCTGGAGCAACAACGTGTTGACCTGGAGTTCCAATATTTGGCGGCGCGCTTCGGCAATTTTGTCATTGAGGCTTTCAACCTCTTCGCGCACGTGCGGATCAATCTCGGCGGTCGTTAGGTTTTGCCCGTTCACTACGGCGAGCAGCACGGGTGCCGCAGGCGGTCGCACTGCAGTGGGCGCGGGCAATTGCTCAGTTACTGGAGCCACAGGTCCAGGCTTTGCGGTGGCCCGTCGGACGGGTCTCCGCGTTTGCGCAGTGGCGCTTGCCAGCGCAAACAACAAGACAAGCAGTAACGAAACAGTTTTAGGTTGATTCATTTAGAGTGCCGGGCCGACTGGTCGGGCGCTAACTGATGATCATTGCAGTGACGTTAGAGCGTAAAACAACGGACGAAGTTGCCCGCTCCGAACTTCGACTCAGGATGGAGATCTGGCTGGAAACCGGAAATCTGCGGTACGTCCGGGTGACCTAACGGTATCGAATAATGCTGCGCCGGCGCCGTTTTACGGGCCTTCGTGCTGAGAGTAAATCCTTGTGGCGGCCGTTAAGAATAAAGGCCAGCCCCTGGTGAGTAACTCCCAACATACGCGCTGCCCGCGTTACGCTGCCGTCGGATGCCGCCAACGCGCGGCTTATCAAATCGGCCTCATAGCGCAGCACATGCTCTTCGAGCGAAACGTCGACCGAAAAACCGGGCGAGTCTGATACTTCGGATGCTTGCTGCGAATGGTCCGTCTTCTCGCGCACACCACTGTCAAGACCAGCCTGCTCAGACAGAGACGTAGCATGGGTCACGAGAAAACGCCGCGCAGATTTTCCTAGACGATTTTGTATTTCCGGATTCTGAGAGTTGCCCAACTCTGATTCCGCTAATCGAAAGTATGTAAGTAACTCAGCCACAGGAAGGTGACTGGCCAATTCCTCAACAATTGCCAGAGCGGCGGTGCCGGCGCTTTCCGGATCGCCGGCATCGTGGCCCACGCGAATCGCCTGCTCGAGTGTTGTTCGGGCTCTGGAAAAATTGCCCAAACGCGCCAACGCCGTGCCGTGAGTAGTCAACGCTTCCGCAAGCAGCGAAAGCTCGTCGCCTTCTTTCAGCGACTGGACGGCGCCGCGGGCCACTGTCTCTGCCGCAGTGAAACTGCCACGAGCAATCAACGCCCGCGCCCGGGTGTCGTCAACCTGCGCTACCATGCCCTTGTCCCTTAAAGCTTTGAACAGGGCGCGAGCCTGATCCAGGTGTTTGGTGGCTTCCGGGTAACGACCGAGGCGGACGAAAAAATACCCAACGTTGTTCTCGATCATCGCGTGGAAGCGTTTGTTACCTGCCTTTTCAACATGAAAAAGCGCTGCGGAGTATTCAATCAACGCCTGGTCTATATAGTCTTCGCGGTTACTTGCCAGACCGAGATTCTTTAGTACCGTCGCGTACTCATTGTGAAACTTACCTTTCAAATTGTCGTTCGTGCTGGCCGCAAAAAGCGGAGCTGCCTGCCGATGAGTTCCGAGCGCATCTTCGTAGCGGTTAGAAACTCTTTCGACGATGGCTCGATTCAACAGAGCGCGAAGCCGCTGCTCGCTTTCGAGATCACCGAGCTGCCGCAGCGCATCATCAAGCGTGACGCGGGCCTCATCAATTGCGCCTTCGCGCCAGTAACAAAGAGCCAGATCCACACGGGCCTCAGCACTTTGCTCCGGCAGTTCCAACCGTTCGAAAGTGCGCGCCGCTTGTGAGATGAGGTCCTTAGCAATCTCCTGGGCGCCGGGTATCTGCCGGGCGCTGCCAATCCAGCCCGATAATGTGCCCGCCCGCAACAGAACGTGCGCAGCTTCCAGCTCGGTCAGACCGTCTAGTTTGGGAAGGTCGCCGATGCGGTTCCAATAGGGAGCCAATGCCTGGCGAGCATCCTCGTATTCGGCAACTTCCTCAAGTGCTTTCGCCCGCCGGCAAACCTCCAAAACGGGCTCTTCAACCTGGGTTGAAATAGCGTTTTTCCGTGGTGAAACCATGGAGTCTATTTTCATGTGAGGCTGCTCCTTTGCTTGCGATGCAAGAATCCTTGCAAGAGAGTTGACATGTGGCTATGATGCGCGTCGTTTAGCAATCCCGCAGTTGGCCTCCCACCTTCGTGCTCAACTGCCTTTATCAACCGATTAACCCGAAAAAACCGAATAGGAGAGAAACCATGAAAAAGATGAAAGCGTTCTGCACGGCCACTGTTCTGGCTCTAACCCTAAGCGTCTCTGCATTTGCGGGCGACATCGCCACCCCGGGTGCGGCGTGCCTTGGTGATATTGGCACGCCTGGCTCTGTTTCCACAGCACCGCCAACAGCCCTTGTTAGCAACATGGACGCGGGTGTTCTAGGCGACGTGCTGCTTGCGCTCCTGTCGATGTTCTAAAGCAGAATCAGAGAGCGCCCGTTCAAACTGATTAGAATTGTGCTTCAAGCCAATCAGCACTTGCCGGGTATCTTGCATGCCCGGCAAGCGAACTGTAACCAGGCGAATGCTACCTTCATAGCCGACGGGAAAGCAAGAGCTAGTTGACCGACCTGCGCCGAGAGGATTGATTTTAAGATGTAGGTCAGTTCATATTGGCGGCGACGAGTCTGCGGACGGTCTCCAAAGTGTCGGCCTCGCCAGGTTGTTTGTCCGGACGTAAGCGAAGAATTCTGGGGAAGCGCAACGCATAGCCGCTCTTGTGCCTTTTCGAGGGCTGAACGCGATCGAAGGTAACTTCAATAACAATCGCAGGTTCAACCAGGCGGACACGGCCATGTCCGAACTGCTGAATTGTGTGTGCGGTAAACCACGCCGTCATTTCGGCTAACTCAGCATCGGTAAGTCCCGAATATGCCTTACCGATGTTAAGCAGTTCGCCGTCATCTTCGGAACGACGTACTGCAAACGTATAGTCAGAAAGCAAGTGTTTTCTTTTGCCATGGCCCACTTCCACCGCCGTGACCACGACATCAAGCGTGGCAATGGCACGTTTCAGTTTCAGCCAATCGCGGCCGCGACGGCCGGGTTTATAGAGAGACGCGGGACTCTTGATCATTAAGCCTTCGTTGCCGCGCGCTCGTGCCAGATCAAACTCTTTGTCTAGTGCAGCTACCTGGCTGAACAACTTTGCCGAGGAAACTCGAATCACCGAATCTGGAGAGATAATTTCTTCCAGGATTCGGCGGCGTTCATTTAGCGGTTCGTCTGTTAATACCCGGCCCCCGGCGTACAAGAGGTCGTAAGCGACTAATATGACTGGTACTTCCTGGAGCAGTTTTTCTCCGATAGTTTTCCGCCCTAACCTTTTTTGCAGCTCACTAAAGGCGAGGATCTGCTCGCCAATGGCGGGCACAATCTCGCCGTCGATAACGGCGTCGGTTTTGATATCACGCAGCGGCGCTTCCAACTCAGGAAAGCGACTTGTGATCTCGTCCATGGTTCGCGAGTAAATTGCCACTCGTCCCTCGCGCACATGCGCCTGAGCGCGGATGCCGTCAAATTTGTCTTCAACAAAGAACTCGGCCGGCATAGTGCGCGCGATGTCAGCAAGATCGGCTGCGGGCGTGGCCAGCATGAATTTGATCGGGTGAAAGAGGCGCATGCTTACGTCCGTCAGATCATTTGCCCTCGAGCGCACGGCCGTTTCCCCAATGTCACCCAGCAGCATATTGACCTGGGACACGCGCGCGAGTAGCTGTGCGAAAGCGCGTGCAATCGCGTCCTCGACCAGACTCTCCCGCAGTCCAATTCGCAAATCACCGGCGAGTAACTTAATCAGGTACTTTGCTTCGAGCGGCGTGGAGTGGCGCAATATTGCAACCAACAAAGCAGTCTTATTCTTGATTCCTCTTGTGTCACTTAATCGGGTGATAAGCGATTCAGTTTCTGCGAGCGTAATCTCGGCTTTCTCATATGAATGCTTTGCCGCTTTCACTGCCTCGTAAGCAGCTTCGCCGGCGTCGCCAAGACGCACGTAAATAGGTTGAAGTTCCTGAGGACTAAAGCCTGTTGCTTCGCTGAGGGCGGTACTGATGATGCTGCCTCCAACATTTGTAGTCCGTGAATCGTTTAGCGGAAATTGATGCCCAGCGAAATAGCGCGCTGCTCGTGATAAGTCGGCGTCGTTAAGTTGCTTAAAGTAGTCTCCTACCAAAGC
>DASQPM010000355.1:0-2997 GCA_035643935.1 Pyrinomonadaceae bacterium
TCCGGCAGGTGCTCGTGAGGCTATGACGCTCGTAATCGCGTGGCCCGGATCGGGAGTAGTTGAATATCTGAACTGAACTAATGTGCCCGGAGGCTTCTCAAAGGCGAGCATTCGAGCGAGATCGTCGTAACGAATATCCAGAAGCATGTCATCGGCAAACATCGTCGCGGGCGTTTCGACGCGATACGCGATCGTGAGTGCGCCATCCTTATGTCGTAGAGCGTCGTTGTAGATGCCGACGATCGATGAATCTCGCCGTCGGCCCGGAGGTCGTCTGAGCGCCGAAGTTTCGCGATCAAGAGAGCCTTCGGGGTCGTCTACTCTGTCGTAAGTAAGAGCGTGTTCCATCTTTCTGCGCAGCCCTCCTGGAAACGGTCATTCTGTTCAAGCAAAGAAATAGTTTGGGCCCCGCTCACAGCCGGAGGTCTATGCCAACCAAGCGAGGTTTCGTCTGTTTGCCCATCAATCAACCATGAGCGATTGAAAGCGCCCTTCCTTCCATTTGGAATAGCGCGGTATTGGCGATGATGTAAGAGAAGACTCTTCAGCTTGTGGTTAAGCCAGTAAGGCCTGCGACCGATGCGAATGTAGTTGAAGAAGGCGATGCTCCCGGCAGTTGCTAAAAGCCAGGTCCACATTTGCAGCGGCACGTAGAACACCGTAAGGCCCAGTGGCACGGGCACAAGGTAGCCCGCGCAGGAAATCAGCAGCACGGAAAACCAATCACTATCGGCAACGCCAAAACGCACCACCGGCCGGTAAATGTTTGGTCGGACAGGACGCACACGCATCACAAAGTCTCCCAGAGAAGATTCACCTATCGCCGAAATTCGCGGCTCTCGCAGGCAGAGCTAGAACTGGTTATCGAGCGGAACGGTGTCGCCTTGGCTAAAGGCATAGATCGCCGCGCAGATGCCGCCAAAGGCGAAGCACCCTGCTCCCGTGATGAACTTCCACGTCGAAAGCGACTCGCGAAGTCCTGACGTAACAATTCCGATGGCGACAAAGATAATCCCGGCAATGATCATTGCTGCCGCCAGAAAGAAGGTGACGGAGCGAAAGCTGTTTCCGAGTTGCGAGCTGTTGCCATTGAAAAAGGAGCCAGTCGGCGTTTGCGCAGACGCGGATACCACACCGAACACGAACATCAGCGCGATGGCAACAGCGCCGTGCAGGGCTTTCATGCTTAAGCCAAACATGATGAGTTTGCGTCCTGCCCGCGCGACGCGCGATTGTTCCAGTCCGGGAATATTTAGCACTTCTACGAAGTTGTTCATTGCTTACTTCTCCCTCAGTTGATTCCGATTAATTCTTCACTCGTCCGTGCTTCACGTTAACGAGCATCTGACATTCGCGCTTCGCCTTTTCAATCGCTGTGCCACAAGCTGGCCCGCTTCTTGCTCAAGCGTCGCTGTGCTTTACAGGTTAGTCCAACCAACAATCCTGCTTCTGTTAACCGCCAGCGTAATGGCCCAGGGAACGCGACAACCTGGGCCATCCCTCCAAGATAGATCGCGACAGCTTGAGCCGCTGATCTTAGAGTCAGCAAAGCGCTATGGCATTGATCCGCGGATTTTGAGCGGTGTGTGTTTCACCGAGTCACGATATCGACTCGACGCGGTCAGCCCGAAAGGTGCACGTGGTCTCATGCAATTTATGCCGGATACCGCGCGCCGTTACGGACTACAAAATCCGCACGATCCGAGAGCGGCAATTGATGCCGGTGCGCGCTATCTGCGAGATTTATTGTTTAGATTTAATGGACGGTTAGATCTCGCGCTGGCTGCGTACAACGCGGGCGAAGGCACGGTTGAATCATTTCGGACAGGAAGGCCTCTCAGGCTCACAGGTGGCAAGATCATTAATCCGCGCGGCTTAGTTACTGGTGGTCTGCCTCCATACGCGGAGACCCGCATATACGTCAATTCGATCCTCAGGCTTTTCGCGCAACACTCAGTTCAAGCCCCGACAGTTGCGCTCATGAGCATGTCAACGGACTCAAAGCCCCGCAGTTCTACAGCTCGCGATTTCAGTCTTGATGTAACCGAGGCCAATACTTCGCACCATCAACTCAACGCAAAGACGAACAGTTTCTTTATCGAAGTCCATTAAGAACCTGTCGCCTTTTACATACGGTGTTTGGCTTTTACAACAGGCACAAGACGCAAGCATGAAGGAAGCTTGGTTTGCTTCGCGGCATGTCGATTGTAAGGGCGCGCGGTCGAGATGAACGAACAAGAAGTGTTACGGCACGAAGGAGAAACTCATGAGCACTGAGGCGATTCAGCTACCAGTTAGGACATCAGGCGCTATGTCAGACGCCGCAGACCTAACACACGAGAACACGCACGACATTGATGGCCGCGAACTGATAGCGCCGGTGGTTTGCTATCGAGACCCGGCTGACGTGCGGACGATCCGCCGACAGTCATGGCTCATCATTCTCGCCTTTTTTATTACTGCCATTGCAGTCGTCGGAGTCGTTTACAAATCTATTCAGCGCCCTGACCGCATTGTTGTAGACAAGTCATCCGGTCGAACCGTCATGATCAATGACCGCGAACTGGGAGCGACCGAAGCAGTCAAGCTCGAAAAAGACAAACTGCAACTTGCCGATATGGATTACGTGGTTAAGGCCTATCTGGATTATCTCTACCGCGTGGACCAGAGGTCGCGATCTAAAGACATCGAAGCTGCGCTTAGATTGATGGTCCCCGGCCAAGCCAAGAAGTTCGCGCAATACCTCACCGACCAAAAGATTCTTCAAACGCAGCGCGAACAGCAATGGAACGCTATTTGGAAACCCGAATACCTGGAACATGCTCCCGGCAAACCGCTTACCGTGAAGGTGTATGGAACGCAGGAGATTGACTTGGTTGTGAAGAACGAGAGCAAGCACCTGACGAAGCACATCCTTCTGACCGTGGATCTTCTGCCGGACGCCCCCGAAGACGGCACATTCCGTCTCGATAGAAACCTTCGATCCGGCTTCCGCAT
>DASQPM010000356.1:0-5185 GCA_035643935.1 Pyrinomonadaceae bacterium
CGACGTAGCGAGGACCCTTTGGACCATCAATCGTAAAAGCTGTGGGACAGCCGGCGCGCATCAGCCGCGTCATCTCAATGACCGCGCCAACTGCGCCACGCGTGCTTGAACCGCGCGCTGCGCCGTAACCGAATCGCTGAATGAAACGCGCGATGTATTCGCCGTCAAAACTCTGCGAAGTCATCACTACGATGCGGCGCTGGCGCCAGAAATAGGTTGAGAGAAAAACGCGATTGTGCCAGAAGGTGTAGATGGGAATGTGACCGTCTCTGTTTGCCGCTTCCCAGTTTTCCCAACCTTCGAGTTGCCAGCGCACAGTGCTGCCAATCAATTTGATCAGGAAGAAGAACGCCAGGTCAGCGGCGCGAACGAGAAACCGCTCTTTAAAAGGATAAGACGAGAGATCGGCAAACTCGTAGGCGCGCGCAATTGCCTCTTCAGCAGGACGCGCACCCTTGAACTGTTGCTCGGCGGAAGCTTGCATGGTTTCGCGTCGAAGTATAGCGGAACACAACTAGGACATGTCACTGCGGATTTAGTTGGGGACTAAAAGTCAGCATGATACTGGGACCGTGGGCGTCCCGCCCGCAATGAGCGCAAAGCGCGAAAACGAATTTAGGCCACTGAATGCCTATCGGAAAACACTTGAGTGCCTCCGCCGCGTTGCGGGCGGGACGCCCGCGGTCGCAGTGAACAGTAGCCTTTCGCCACCAGATTGAAATCCCACGCCCCCACGGCGCAGCCCTAGTAATAAATCTCCGTCTCGCCCGGCGGCCGTGTCTTCCAGCGCTTATGAATCCAGAGCCACTGATCGGGATAGAGACGAATCATGTGCTCCATCGCAGCAGCGAAATTGGCGGTATTTACTTCAATGTCTTTCGCGTGATCGCCGGTGCGCACTAACTCAACCGGCGGGTCACCATGGAAAAAATAGCGCTTCTTCTTCTTGTCCCAGACGGCACACGTGGGGATTACGACAGCGTCCGTCTTCAGTGCCAGGGTCGCAATGCCGGCGGTGGTGCAGGCAAGCTTGCCGAAGAAAGGAACAAAGACGCCTTCGTATGGCTGCGTGTTTAGATCGGAAAGAATGCCGAGTGTGCCGCCTTCGCGCAGGGTCCGCAACGACTGCCGCGCGGCGCTCTTCTTATCAATCGCGCGGTTGCCAAACCTGGTCCTGATTCTTTCTATCATTTCTTCAATTCGCTCATTGTCGAGCGGACGCACCAAAAAACTGAGTGGATACTCGAGCGCAGACCAGCCAAAACTATGCAGCTCCCAAACGCCCAGATGTCCTGTCAGGAAAATCACGCCGCGTCTGTTTTTCTCCGCTTCTCTCAGGTGACGCAGCCCAACCTCGTCGTACTCAATCAGCTTGCGCAGTTTTTCCGGTGTCGCCTTTGGCAGTTGGCTAAACTCGCCCAGGAGCCGTCCCAGACTTTCAAAGCTGCCTCGCAACAATCGCTTGCGATCGCGCCGGTCCATGTCAGGAAACGCGATCTCCAGATTGCGTTCGCCGGTGCGGCGTAGGCTCCCCGGCAAGAGATAGGCAACGCGCCCTACGGTCACACCAAAGGCAACGGCAACAAGCCGAGGCAGGGCCCCGAGACTGGCCAGGATTGACCTTGCAAGTGCGTATTCGAGAACTATTTGAGATTTGCTGTGTTTGGCCATTCGGACAGGACGCGTAGTGTAGCGCAGCCGCGGCCCAGTGCTAAGCGCCGAGCGCCTGGGCCTTTGCGCCTACCGCTTTGCTCGGGCCAGTGATATATTGCGGAACGCGGCGGTTGGAATTGTCGTAAAGTACCTTTGGAAGCGACGCTTAATTTGGACTAGAGGACTTCCATCTCTCCTCGGAAACCTATCACCGGCAGATTGGAGTGGGATGCAGAAACGTAGGATTCTGGTCGTCGACAATAACGATGAACTGCGTGTAAGCCTCGCTCAGGTTCTGGGTGGTTTGGGTCATGACGTATCTACTACGGGCAATCGCGAAGAAGCGCTCAGGCTCAGCGATATCGACCACTTTGATCTGATCATCAGTGATCTCGCCGACGACTCGCGAACAAACGGGCAGCCCGTAAGCGAGCTGCATCGCAAACATTTATTGACCGCGGTCAGCGCGAGCGAAACCGAACCGACAATCGTTAAGGCGTTCAAAATGGGCGCCGTCAACTGCCTGCGACACCCATACGCTGAAGGCGAACTGCGTGAAATCGTCGAGCAAACGCTTTCTTACAAGCTGCGTTACGTCGACGATCCGAGCCTGCTTTCTCATACTCACGAAAAGATTGAGTTTGAGCTGCCGAGCGACCTCGCGTTAATGAACGGCGTGCTGCAATACTTGCTGGCGCGCGTGTCGAAACTGGGATTGATTGCGCCCGAGGGCTCTAATCTATACGTCGCGCTCGATGAAGCTTTTGTTAACGCAGTCAAACACGGCAACAAAAACGATCCTACCAAGCTGGTCCGTGTCGGTGCGGAGCTATCGCCAAAAGAGGCGTGCTTTACCGTCGAGGATGAAGGCGAAGGCTTTGATGTGCAAGCCATTCCCGATCCCTGCGACCCCGCAAATCTTTTCAAGTCGTCGGGCCGTGGCGTGCTGCTTATCTACAACATCATGGACGAAGTTGAGTACAATGCGCAGGGTAATCGCGTAAAGATGGTAAAGAGACCGGACCGTTCGGCAGAAACTCAACTTGTTGAACCCGACACCGCTAACGACAAACACCCCTCAAACGTCTGATTCTTTCACTGGGCGTCGCCGTGTCGCGCCGTTGGATTCTGAAGCTCCAGCGCAAACCTCATTTCTAAAAGCCTGGCTCTGGTGGTCCATTCCGGCCCTTCTCGGGTTGATACTTGTGCTCTGGTTTGTCGATCCTTTTATAGGCGACTGGGATGGGCTCGATTACACGATGTTGTCGCTGGCCGGTTATCCCTCGTCCATGGCGCTCGGCCGCAATCTCTTTATTTTTGAGAACCATGCGCTCTACGCGTTGGCCCATCACATCTTCAATGTGCAACCGGAAAATGCGTACCTGATTTTTAAGTACGCGGTTGTAGTACAAGCTCCGCTCGCATTAGTAGCTTGTTGGGTTTTGGCGCGTGATGTTTCGCGATCGCTGTACACGGCCACGCTCGCCGCGCTCTTCATTGTGGCTTCGCCGGTGTTTGTTCTTTACGGCGGTCAGGTAATGACCGACGTACCATCGGTGCTGCTGCTTGCAGTAGCTCTCATTCTTCACTATCGCGGACTGCAACAGCGTCGCGTTTGGCTGGTACTGGCCGGCGCCGGACTGCTGGGCCTGGGTGTGAACCTGCGCGAGACGATGGGCCTGTACGCGCCGTGGTTGGTTCTGGCCCCTTTCATCTGCGGTTGGAAATTGCAACGGCGGGAAATTCTGATTGTTGCCGGCTCATGTTTGTTATTCGGTTTCTTCGCGCTTGGCTGGTTTAGCTTTTGGTTTATTACCGACCCACATTATCGCGAAATTTGGTACGGCTGGCGCGAGTCGATGCAGCAGGAGACCGCCAGACATCCGGTGACGTTTCGCAATTTATCGCCCTACCTGGCGTATTTTTTTGTTAGTTGTCCGCTGGTTTTTATTTCCCTGATACCCGGAATGATCAGTGAATGGCGCGCGCGCAAACTCTCGCCAATGCTTTTGCTCGCGGCGATTGGTTTGTTTGCCGATCTGTTGCTTTTCTTTAACTACAGCACGGCCGTTAACTGGCGTTATTTCTTAACGGGCCTGCCGGCTATCGCGCCATTGTCGGCTGATTTCTTAATTCGTACTTTACAACGTCGTGTTCACAGTGTGCGCTTCGCCTTTGCATCGTGCGTGGCGGCGGTGCTGGCGCCCGCAGTTGTTTTCACTCTGCTGTTGCGGCCCGCGAGCCAACAATTTATCGAGCGGCGGGCTATGAGCAAGAACTATCGTCATCAGTTGGAAAAGCTTCCGCATGATGCCGTCATGATTTCAGGTGCGCAAACCATAGCCGTTACCTATTGGAAGACGATTGGCCTGGGCAAATGGGAAACGATTGGCACAGGCGGCGGTTGGCCCGGAAAGGATTTTATCCCGCTGATTGAAAATTATCTAGGCAACGGTCGCCGTGTTTTCCTGGACACGGACCCGCGCTGGTGGTTGCCCTGCGGTTGGCAACGTGACGAGCTTCCGACCATCGTGGATTTGCAAAAGCATTTTAGTTTTCGCCGCGTGACAGAAACGATTTTTGAGATAAGACCGCGTGGCGATAGCGGCGCGACAGACTGGCCCGACCTTGAAAAGCTATTACCCGCGAACCGGCCGGAAGATACTAAGAAGTGTCCGCAAATAAGCGGCTGACAACTGCTGGATTTCAATTGAGTGACGACGATGCCCTATGAAGTGTTCCTGGCGCTGCGTTATCTGCGTTCGCGGCGAAAGCACCGGCTGGCGCGCGCCACGACGTTGATTGCCATTCTCGGAATTGCAGTGGGAGTGGCGTCACTGATTGTGGCGCTGGCCCTGGCAGATGGTTTTCGCGATGAGCTGCGCGACAAAATATTGCGAGGAACAGCGCACATCACAGTCATGCGCAGCGATGGCCAGCCGCTGGGGAATTATCGACAGGTGGCGGCGGAGATCGGAAACGTGGCCGGAGTATCAGCCGCCGCCGGAACCACGTATGACGGCGCAGTTATTATTGGACCGAAGAGTTCAGCATACGGCGTGTTACGCGGCATCGATCAATCGTCCTCACAAATGACTAATGAAATCTCTGCGACGATCGTTCGCGGATCGCTTGATCCGGTTCTTAAACACGACGGCGACGGGAGAGCCCTGCCGGCCGTTGTGTTAGGCGCAGAGTTGGCGACGCGGCTGGGAGTTGACATCGGCGACACTGCGGACGTGATTTCCGCGCAGTCAGCGCTCTCATCCGCGAACCCAAACCGGCGGCGCGTGCGCGTTACCGGCATTTCTCGCTCGGGTCTATTCGAGTACGACTCAACCTGGATTTATGTCTCGCTTGAAACCATTGCTGCTTTTACCGGCGATGCCCATGCGGCGTCAGTCGTCAGCGTCCAGGTCGCAGACATTTACAATGTCAAACAAACAGCGGAGCAGATAAGGCAGCAACTCGGCAGCGCTTACATGGTAATTGATTGGCAGGAAGCGAATAGGCCGTTGTTTACCGCCCTCAC
>DASQPM010000357.1:0-6862 GCA_035643935.1 Pyrinomonadaceae bacterium
ATTTCTTCGTCACGCGGTGTTACTGCCGGCGCGCGCAACACGCGCGGCGTAACGGCGATGACAATGTCTATGCGACGGTTCTCACTAGTCGGTGAAGTAAACAAGCGGCCCAGAACCGGAATTAATCCCAATAACGGCAGTCCTGCGCGCCCGTTGCTCTGCACATCCTGAGCGACGCTTGCAAGCATCATCGTGCGATTATTTTGCACGCGCGCGGTTCCGGTTATGGTTCGCTCAGTGAAGGTCGGCGTCAGCGTACGAGCGCCGAGCACGTCTTTGGATTCAATCGACATCTTCACCTGGACGTCCTGGTTGGGAAAAACCTGGGGCGTAAACTTAAGCGTCAAACCAGTCGGTTCATAGTTGATTACCGGAAAGCCGCCGGTGGGAAATCCGTTGTTTGTGGTTGAAGTTCCGGTTTGAATTCCAAAAGGATAGGCCTGCGCCGTTTGCACCGGAACGCGCTGGCCGATGCGTGCGCTCGACTCTTCACCATTGAAGGCGTGTACCTGAGTTGAAGCGATCAGCTTGGTGTTGTCCTTGGCTTGAAACGCCGTAAACACTGAAGGCGGAATAAGCAGGGCCGCCGCCGCGGCGGTAGGAAGGCCTCCGATAGTGCCCGCCAGATTCACGCCGGCATTTGATACGTTCCGGACGCCGTTGTTACTTAGCACAGCCAGGCCGGGCGAGCCTCCAAGCTGGATTCGGTTGTCCGACGACGCAGAACCGATTTGATTGCCTAGTTGCAACAGATCGTTTTTAGAAACTTCATAGATGTTTACATCCATCACCACTTCAGCGCGATCTTTGTCGATACTCTGTATAAGCTCGCCGATCAAGCGGACGTTTTCGGCCGTATCTCGCACCGTCAAGCTGTTGGTGGCCGGATCAGAAACAACGATCGTTTGTGGACGCCCGACAGATGGCGGTATTGCCTGTTGGACCAGACCTTTTACTTTTTCCGGATCGCTGTTGGCGAGATAGAAGGTCCGCAGCACAAGTTGTTGATATTGAGGCCGGCGCGTCTGGTCGGCAACGACGATGGTGCGACGGCTCAACTTTTGAAAAAACAGTCCTTCCTGCAAAAAGATATAGTCGAGCGCCTGGGAAGTGCTGACGTCGCGCAGATTAATATCGATCTGCCGCGGTTGCACAAACGACTGCCGATCGAAAATGACATTGAGGTTAAGTTGCTCAGCAAGACTGCGAATGAAAGCTTTCAGATCGCCGCTATAACTTATGACTCGCAACTGTTCGGTGCGCGCGGAAGGCAGCGGCGCGTCTGTTGCGGATCCAGTTTGGGATGCGTCCGCGCTTTCTCCCGGATGCGATCCGTTACCGTTGCTGGTCCCTTCTTTTACTCCCTGGAGCTGTAGCATCCGCTCCATCTCAGACACGGCGAGTTGATTTACCGGATCGTAACCGTATGCCTGACGAAACGCGTTATAGGCCCCGACGAAATCGCGCTGCTCTGCAAGCGCGCGCCCCTGCTGCATATAGCTTTGGGAAGCGTTGAAACTCGCGCGCCGGAAATGGAGCTGGTACTCCAGATTCGAAGGGTCGGCCGCAACCGCCAGCGTAAATTCCTGAGCTGCCTTTTCCCACTGCTGGGCATTTTCATATTGCAGGCCTTGCTTGTAGTTTCGGTCGCCCTTCTTGGCCAATGCAGTTGCCGGTAAAAGCAACAAACAAAAGGTAACCAGAAGTGAAACCAGCACGCGAGCTTCAGTATTTTTTCTCATTTTTAGTCTCTCTTCAGGGAGGTGGCGGTCCGAACGTGGGCTAATAATGCCGCTCAGAAAGCCAGGATGCAACTGTTCCGGGCTCGTTTTCTTACACGCCGGTCAAAAACTTCAGTTCCTAAAACGGATGGTTAAACTAAAACCTGGGCTTTCGCGTCCAGCCGATAGGCTGAAATTCCATACTTCTAATGATCGGCGCTGTACTCCTCGACGAACGTGACGCGATTTATCTCGTGCAGTGTGGAAACTCCGGCAAACACTTTTTTCAACGCCGATTCGCGCAGGCTGGTCAACCCTTCCGCTTCGGCGGCGCGCCGCACTTCAGAACCAGGCCGGCGCTCAACAATCATTTCGCGAATGTTATCAGAAAGATCGAGCAGCTCGTGGATTGCTGTTCGGCCACGATAGCCGGTGTGATTGCAGGCATCGCAACCAACGTTCATGAAGAGCGAGGTCTCGCGATGATCGTCAGGCCTCAGTCCCGACTCAATCAGTTCGTCGTCCTTGGCGTAATACTGCCGCTTACAATATGGGCACAACATGCGAATCAGGCGCTGAGCCAGCACACAGTTCAAAGAGGAGACAAAGTTGTAAGGCTCGACGCCCATATTGAGGAAGCGGCCGATCACGTCGATAACGTTGTTTGCGTGCACGGTGGTGAAAACCAGGTGGCCCGTCAGCGCTGACTGAATAGCGATCTGTGCAGTCTCAGTGTCGCGAATTTCTCCCACCATGATCTTGTCAGGATCGTGACGCAGGATTGAACGCAAACCACGATCAAAAGTGAGTCCTTTTTTCTCGTTCACCGGAATCTGGGTAATGCCGTGCAACTGGTACTCAACGGGATCTTCAATAGTAACGATCTTGTCTTCTTCGTTTCGAATCTCGTTAAGTGCGGCATAAAGCGTGGTCGTCTTACCGGAACCGGTTGGACCAGTAACCAGCACCATGCCGTAAGGCTCGGCAATGTAATGGCGAAACTTTCTTAAATCCTCTTCCGCAAAACCAACTACATCGAGGTTGAGGTTTTTGAACGCCTCGTTGATCTGTTCCTTGTCGAGAATACGAATCACAGCATCTTCGCCATGAATAGTCGGCATGATGGACACGCGGAAATCGACGTTGCGACCTTTATAACGCACGCGGAAACGTCCGTCCTGCGGCACGCGGCGCTCGGCAATATCCAATTCGGACATGACCTTGATGCGCGAGATCAGCGTCTGATGATAAGCAAGATCAATCGGATCGACTTTGGCATAGAGCGCGCCATCAATGCGGTACTTGACCTGCACTTCAGTGTCGCGTGTTTCGATGTGAATGTCGGACGCGCGCGACTCCATCGCGTTGTAGATTATCGTATCGACCAGCTTGATGATCGGCGACATCTCGGAGTCCGTCGCCAGCCGATCCAGATCCAGCACCTCTTCGCCATGTTCAGTTTCTCGGACCAGAGAAATACGAAAGCCTGAGGCCGCTTCCTGCAACACGCGCTGCGTTGCATCACCGCGGCGGAGGATCAGTTCGATGCTGCCGGCGGTGGCCACATACGGAACTATGCGAGCGCGCAAGGCGCCGGCGACTTCGTCGATGCGCTCGAGGTCAGTGGGATCCGCCAGCGCAACGTGCAGACCTTTTTCGTCGCGCCGCAGCGGCAGAAATTGATATCGCACCATCAGGTCAACCGGTATCTCATTGAAGATCGCATAGTCGATCGGCGAATCCTGGTCAGCAGGCAATAAATCGACAAACGGCAGCCGGTAGCGAGAAGCCAGCTCTTTCGCTGCGCGCACTTCCGGCGGCTCGTGGTTGTCACCGCCCTTTGAAAGGTTGTGGCCTACCGTTTGTTGCGGCTGAGTTACCGGAGGATTTTCAGTTAACTGCTTCATGAGAGATCAATGCTTGCTGTGAAAGCTGGCCGAAAAATTAATGATGACCGGCCGCGCCCGCTCCGCTGGAGATGGACTGAATGATCGGCAGGTAAATGGCCAGCAAAATAGTGACAACGATCCCACCCATGACCAACAGAATCGCAGGCTCCAGCGTGGTCGTCAACTGCTCAAGTCTAACTTCCGACTCAGCATCGTAAAACACCGCCACTTCGTCGAGCATCTCGCGCAAACTGCCTGAACGCTCGCCTATTCCCACCATGTCTATGGCCAGCAACGGCATCCAATCGGCTGATTCCAGACTCTCTGTAAACGATCGCCCTTCGCGAATCATAGGCAGGATAGCAGAACTGCGCCGGCGCAGCGCTCGGTTTGTGATCGATTCAGCGGCGATCTCCCACGACTCAACCAGCGTGATGCCGCCTGCGAGCAAAGTCGCCAGAGAACGGGTAGCCTGGGCCACCGACAATTGGATAATCAAGTTACCAGCGAGCGGTATCTTTATGAGGAAGCTGTCGATGGTGATTCGACCTGGCTCAGTCCGCGACCAAAGGAACAGAACAATCGCGACGCCGATAACGAGTGGTCCAAACCAAATAATGTTGCCCGCAAGTAATTTTGAAAAGCCCAGCACGATCTGCGTCACCGTCGGCAGTTCTGTACCGAAGCCGGCAAACAGATCAGACATGCGCGGCACTACGTAGGTGGCGAGAAAAGTCACCATGCCGCCGGACGCAAATAACAAAAAGAGGGGATAGGCCAGGGCGCCGCGAATCTTGCGTCGCAACCCGACGTTGCGGCGCATGTAGGAAACGTAACGCTTCAGCACTTCATCAAGCGCGCCGGACCGTTCCCCAGCGAGAATCGATGCGGTATAGATTCTGGGAAAGATACTGCCCTGGGCTGCAAACGCCTGCGACAGCGCCGCGCCACCGCGAATCTGTTCTTCAACATCGCCCAGCACCGCGCGCAGGCGCGCCGATGCTGCGCGCTTGCGAAGCATCGAGATGGCCTGAAGAATCGGGATGCCGGCGCGGACCAGCGCTGCCAGTTGCTGATTGAATAATAGAAAGTCGTTTGCTTTTACTTTCGACTGCCCACCACGCCCGCCAAGCCGCGTTAGCGCAGTCACACCGCTTGTTTTCGGCGGTGTAACATTGAACACTCTGAAGCCTTCGCGCTCGAGCCGCGCGCGTGCTTCATGGACGCCGGGCGCCTCCACCGTTCGCGTTACTACCTCGCCCGCCGGCGTTCCTAATCGACAAATAAATTCGGCCATTAGTTAGTGAATTCCCGGAACAAAATAGCGCGGAAGTATAACATGCGCTCATAGAGCGAACGTCGAACCGCAAGGAATCGGGTTGCATACACGATGACACGGGATCAAAGTTCCCAGTACCGCGTTCCAGTCTTTTCGCTTTACCAACCCGAACGCCTGTCCTACAATGAATTGCAGTTGACACAGACTGGAAACTGAAAGTAGCGCACGGCCACGTCTCCCACGTCCGTCCTTTCCGGATTTTAATCAAAAGTTGCGGACCTCGGGCATCAGTCGTCCCCGCCCCAGCATCTGTATTGCAGCCCCTTTCTGAGTCGGCGAACCCAACGTTGCAAATTACGCGAGGTCTCATGTACCTACCGGCTGGACGCGTCATCAAATTCGCTTCCCTTTCCCTACTTGCATTTCTGCTTGCCCTCTTTCCTGCTTCGTCACGAGCACAAGACAAGCCTGAGAACAAACAAGCAAGCGACGCGGCAACGGCAAATCCTGCCCCAACTCCGCCTGCCGAAGAGCAGAAAGAACAGAAAGAGCAGAAGCAGGGGACGGAAATTGCCGGCCCGGTTATTGTCAATACCGATTTGATTACCTTTACGGTTACTGTTACGGACACCTACGGGCGCTACGTTTCGGGTCTCGGAAAAAACGCTTTTACGGTGATGGATGACAAGAAGCCGCAGGAGATAACCTATTTTAGCGACGATGATTCGCCGGTTTCAGTCGGCGTCCTTTTTGACGTTTCCGGATCAATGGGCGGCGACAAGGTTAGGCGAGCACGCGATGCGCTGTCTAAATTCATTCAGACCAGCCACGACTCAGACGAGTACTTTTTGATTGCCTTCAATTCGCGCGCGCAACTGCTGCTCGACAAGACGCGCGACGGCAACGCAGTGCTCGATAAGCTTACTTTCGTACAAACTAAAAACAATACGGCGCTCTACGACGCCTGCTATCTTGGCGTCGAAAAGGTCCAGCGCGGCGCGCATCCCAAACGCGCCTTGCTATTGATCAGCGACGGCCAGGACAATAATTCCCGCTACACATTTAACGAGTTGCGGCGGCTGCTTAAGGAATCCGATGTGACGCTGTATGGCATTGGAATTCTGAGCGGCAGCGACGCCAGCAGCAGCCTGGGCATGGAAGGCCAGGGCATTCTGGACGAGCTGGCAAGCGTTTCCGGTGGCAAGGCCTTTTTTCCGCGCAGCGCCGCTGAGATGGATGACATCTTCGAGCAGATCGCACTCGAGCTGCGTCATCAGTATTCGATTGGCTACAAGCCTACAGATTTTTCCAATGATGGCCGCTGGCACCACATCAAGGTGAAGGTTACGCCGCCGCGCGGCTTGCCGAAACTGTTTGTGCGATCAAAAGACGGCTACTACGCAATTCCCGGCTCTCATTAATTGTGATCGCGGCCTCGGCAACTAATCAACTCTCCTTACGCATCTTTCTTAACTGGCCCCGCGGCCATACATCGGCCGGGTTGTCCTTTGCGCGTCAAGCGTTGGCGCGTCGCTTCGCACCTGAGTTCGGGAAAGGTTAGACTGTTCCGAGGCAGGCACACCGGGGTTAGTTAGCTTTATTGAGACTTTATTCCAGTCATATTAAACGATGAAACGAACAATGGACCGATTGCGAAGATTGAGACGACCACGATTTGCTTTGGTTGTGGCACTTGCGCTTGCGGCAGCCTTTGTGGTGGGTTCGGGTTTTGTTCTGGTTGCAAGAAGCCAGGACTCACGTCCGCGCCGCAGCTCGGCGATCGCGCCGCGCTCAATTCCGACACCGACGCCCACGCCCGCGCCGGTCCCGACAACGCAAACGACAGTGAGCCGTCCCGCCGCCACGCCAACACCAACGCCAACTCAGCAGCCAAGGTCGAC
Organism: Pyrinomonadaceae bacterium; assembly: GCA_035643935.1. Lineage (GTDB taxonomy): Bacteria > Acidobacteriota > Blastocatellia > Pyrinomonadales > Pyrinomonadaceae > PSRF01. Next base: position 6,791 of record DASQPM010000357.1, read on the forward strand.
CCCGGCCGATCGCATTGCGCCGACGCTGGGCGAACCGCCGCCGGCCCCCGTGCTTAAGCCAAAGCCACCGCC
>DASQPM010000358.1:0-3562 GCA_035643935.1 Pyrinomonadaceae bacterium
CGGTGACGGAAGATCTCGGTGTCAAAACTGAAGTCTTCAAAACTCTCGACCGCATAACGCCGCCGGAAACGATCCTGGCTTCAAACACTTCATCAATTTCGATCACAAGGTTGGGGGCGGTAACAAAGCGGCCAGACAAAGTGGTTGGCATGCACTTTATGAACCCAGTTCCGGTCATGAAGCTCGTGGAAGTGATTCGCGGCCTTGCTACATCGGATGCAACGTACCAACGGGTTCGAGAGTTGTCGGAAAAACTTGGCAAGACGGCGCTTGACTGTCACGATTCACCCGGTTTCATTTCAAATCGCGTCCTGATGCCGATGATTAACGAGGCGATTTTTACTCTTTACGAAGGCGTTGCCACGCGCGAAAGCATCGACGGAATAATGAAACTGGGAATGAACCACCCGATGGGACCCTTGACCCTGGCCGACTTTATCGGCCTTGATGTCTGCCTGGCCATCCTGAACGTTTTGTCCGATGGTTTTGGCGACCCTAAGTATCGCGCCTGCCCGCTGCTGAAGCAGTATGTTGATGCCGGTTGGCTGGGAAAGAAAACTGGACGTGGCTTTTATGAGTACTAAGCCTAGTCACTACTGTCAAAAGTGCCTGGCGGCAAATTCGCTGGGTCAGGAATTCTGCGCGCGCTGCGGCACCAGACTGATGATAATTGTCGAGCCGCTGGGGGCACGTTACGATGCGGCGGACGCAGCCGCTTCACACGAAGAGCATCTGCTGGAAAGAATCTCGGCATTGGAAAACAGGCTTGAGCGGTTGACAGAGAAAGTGGAGCGCGCGCTTGATACGACCGATTCGCCTGCGAAGGCCGAATAGTCGGATCCGACTTGTGTCCTTTGAGGCCGGAAGTTAAGAGTCCAGCCTTTAGGCTGCTCGCGACACGCAATCTAAAACTTGTACTCTAAACTGCATCAGCTATGGCAGTGCCCTCGTTGACAGACCAGCCCCCGCAGTTATAATGGCCTTTTGCTTGTGGACCGCCGAAATGCGACGGTCGCAACAGAGTGGTGGTCATGCTAATCGAAGTTGCCAGTCTGGCCGAGTCCGGGAAGGATTTTGATCATCAGTATCAGCCCGGCGAATTGAGTCTTGAGGACGATCGCATCCAGTTGCTTGATCCTCAACCTCGCGTTCAAGGCCGGATTCGGCGGGACGGGCGCCGCGTAAAAGTGGCGGGCAAGCTAAACGGTCATTTGCAACTCGAATGTGACCGCTGTTTGAAACGACTAGATTCGACCGTCGCGGTGAAATTCAACCGCGAGTATGTGACCGCGGCGGATTATGAGGCACAGCACACCGTCGAGCTTTCTGAAGATGACCTGGATCTTTCTGTTTTCGATGGGGCAGTTATCGACGTTGATTCATTGGTAAGAGAAGAACTGCTGCTGGCGGCGCCGCATCAAGTGTTGTGTCAGCAAAACTGTCAGGGAATTTGCTCGAACTGCGGTGCCGACCGAAACGTGACTACTTGTGATTGCGAAACTGCCGAAGTCGATCCGCGTTGGGCGGGATTGAAAGAGCTGGTAAATCGTAAATAGTAAATCGTAAATAGAACTCAATCCGTTCTTACCATTTACTATTCACGATTTACGAATGGAGCATTTATGCCAAATCCAAAACGAAGACATTCAAAAGCACGCCGCGGCAAGCGACGCGCCCATGATGCGCTGACGGCGCCGCAAACGACCCTCTGTCCAAACTGCCAGGAACCCCGGTTGCAACACCGCGTCTGCCCAAAGTGTGGACACTACAAGGGCCGGCAAGTGCTGCAGGTAGAACAATCCTAACTCGATAAAAAGTATCGTCCGTGCGAACTCAGTCGAAGGATGAGTCCCGCTTGACGGGAAAAGTCGTTCTCGACGCGATGGGCAGCGACCACGCGCCGCATGCCGAGATCGATGGTGCGCTCGCGGCCGCGCGCGACTTCGGCCTCACTGTAATTTTGGTGGGCCAGCCGGAAAAACTTGTGCCTGAGTTGCGCCGCTGTGGCTGGCGTGGTGATGGTGATCGCGGAATTGAGTTAGTCGAAGCCGCGGAAGTCATTGGCATGGGCGAGCCCGTTGCGACGTCCGTCAGACGTAAAAAGAAGAGTTCATTGCGAGTGGGATCAAGATTGGTTACGGATGGCTATGCGGACGGTTTTGTTTCTGCCGGCAACACAGGCGCCGCGATGGCTACCGCGAAAATGGTGATTGGCATGCTGCCGGGGGTGGATCGGCCTGCCTTAGCAGCATTGATTCCAACGAGATCACCGAAACCGACTTTGCTGCTCGACGTCGGAGCTAATGCCGAATGCAAAGCAGAGCACCTGGTCCAGTTTGCAATCATGGGCGATGCTTATTCGCGTGCGGTGCTTGGAACCAAGAGCCCGGTTGTTGGGCTGATGAGCATTGGCGAGGAGGAAGCGAAGGGCAACGACCTGACCAAGGAAGCGTTTCCGTTGCTGCGGGAAATGAGCAGTCTGAATTTTATGGGCAACGTGGAAGGTCGCGATGTTTTCTCCGGCACCGTTGACGTAATCGTGACGGATGGTTTTACTGGTAACGTTATGCTGAAGCTGTCTGAAGGCCTGACAGATGCGATGCTCTGGATGATCAAACGCGAACTGACTGCATCAGCTGTAACGAAGGCCGGGGCCATGCTCGCGAAACCCGCCTTTCGCAACATCAAGAAACAACTCGATTACTCGGAGCATGGCGGCGCGCCGCTTTTGGGCGTACGCAAAATTGTAGTGATTGGACACGGTAGTTCGAATGCGCGGGCCATTCGAAATGCAATTCGTGCCGTAAAAGAATTTTCGGAAAACCGCGCTAGTGAGCGGATTGAAAAGGGAATTGCCGAAACCAATGCACTACAGGCGTCTTCCCACGCTGTGAGTCGCGCGTAAGACGTTTGGCTTTTCGTTGACCAGTGGATAGTATTACCCGTCCAATAATCATAAAAGCAGAGGAATAGATGGCAGATATTCGCGCCGGCATACTTGGAACCGGCCATTCATATCCGGAAGGAATACTGACGAACGCCGATCTGGAAAAGATGGTGGAGACGTCGGACGATTGGATCACCACGCGCACCGGAATCAAGCAACGAAGGAAAGCGGCACCCGGGGAGTACACATCGCTTTTTGCAGTGAAGGCTGCGCGCGAGGCAATCGAACACGCCGGTCTTGAGGCGTCGGATGTCGATCTGATTCTTTGCGCCACCGTAACACCCGATCAAATTCTTCCATCCACGGGCTGCATAATTCAGGCTGAACTTGGCGCGAACAAAGCGGCGGCGATGGATCTGGTTGCGGCTTGCTCTGGTTTCCTTTACGGATTGACGGTCGCTGACACCATGATTCGCACCGGGCAGTCAAAGTACGCACTGGTTATTGGGGCGGAGATTCTGACGCAATACGTCGATTACACGGACCGCCAAACCTGCGTTTTGTTTGGCGATGGCGCGGGCGCCGCACTGTTGGGAGCGGTTGACAATAATCACGGCATCCTGGCGGCGCGCATTCGATCCGACGGTAGATACGAAGAACAACTCTATTCGCCCG
>DASQPM010000359.1:0-7180 GCA_035643935.1 Pyrinomonadaceae bacterium
CCCATTCTTTTGCGCCAGGCTCGAAATAATGCTGCGCAGGCGGGTAATGTCAACGCGAGCTTCTTCAATGTTTTTGCAAACCCCAGTGCCGACTTCGACCATCGACTGGATCATCTCCGGCTTGATCTGCTCGCCTAGCAGCATGGTGCCTTCTTCGAGAATCTCAACCACGTGCGAACGAAGCTCACGCGTTTGCGGATCGACGATCTGAAACTCTTCCTCTATTCCCAGAGTAAAGGTATCGAACATAGCTTTTTTTACTTACGTCTTACGCGCCAGCGCTCTCTTGATCATGCGCCAGTCAGGCGTCGCTTTACGAATAAACTCATGGCGCACATGCTTGAAAACGCTGGCGGCGGAATGCACCGGACTATAAAGATCGAAGTGAACGTACCAACGTCGCGGCGTGCCATTCACAAAAAGGAAATGCAGCACCGCGTCGGTGCGCGATTTTTCATAGAAGCCGCCACTCGTATCTCGATGGTTGGCCCAGCGCCTGGTGAAATCTTTACGGCGCGCGAGGGTCGATTCCAACAAAGGCCAGGAACTAAATTCGATTCCAACTCCACCCTCGCCGTAAACATTGGTTACCTTCCTGACGAAATGCCAGACCTCTTTCGCTTGCAACCGCACCAGGATAAGCAGCAGTGCTTGTTGCTTATCAACTGAGAGTGCATTGAATGCTGCTTCATCAGTTAGCGCCTCCCACAGGCCGGCCAGCTTGCCGTTCAAAGCATCGCGCAAATCAGCAGCAAGCTCGGACCATACCAGTTGCTGAACGCCCGCGGATGTTTCAACCGTTTCCGAGTTCACCTTCAATCAAAGAACGATTTTCTTCCGACAGATTCTGGAATCGCAGCCCAACGCCGCGGCCGGGATTGTTATAAACGACTTCCGCGTTGGCAACTACTTGCTTACCGTCCGTCAGCGGAATGCGAACGAGGAGCGACGCGCCTTCGGGCAAGCTTGCCTGCGTGTTCATATAAAAGCCGCCCACGCTGATGTCCTTGGTGCTGGCGACGCCGGTCGCATCACTGCCATCAAAAAACACATCGACGATCAGCCGCGAACGATCATAACGCCGCCGCTCGTCCGGCTCCGGTTCCTGCAGGCTTTCATCAAGTTCATCAACCACGGTGAGTTTCTCCTCAGGTTGTCAAAAGTTGCGGCTATTGTACACGTTTTTGCCCCCGTGCTTTTCGCTGATTATGAAGGTCGGGACCATACCGCCACCCGAGCTGACATTGGCCAACTCTGTGTATGAAAGCCTCGTAAAAGCTGACTTTACCTTGCCATTAAACAACAAGGGATCGAGGTCAACCAGTTGTTCCGCGAACTCGAAGGTGCCGTCCGGTTGCAGGGCAGGAAATGTTTCACGGGCCGTCGGTACGCGTTCCTGCACCAGATAGTCACCGTTTTTCAAAGCTTGCGCGAGCGCAGCGTCCCAGTCATTCTCATCCGCCATCCAACCGATCGTGATTCCGTGACCACCGTAATCGTCATTTGGTTTCAGGACAAGACGGTGATTGTTTGATCTTATGAATTCCAACAGGTTGATTTGTTCGCCATGGTAATCGCCAGGCTCATCGCGCACCAGCCTGGTCCAGGGGACATGTTTGCGAATAGCTTCCTGTTCGTCGCGGGAAAACAGCGATGCGCGTCGCTGATCGGTCAGCACAGCAAACAGTGCTTTCTTGTGAATAAGCTTGGAGCGAAAACTGTTTACCATGCAAATGGCCCCAGCGCGATATGCATCGAGCAGTGCCGGACTCTCGCGCAGGATTGGCAGATACTCGTTAACCAGCAACCGCTTGTAAACGATGTCGATTTGAAAGTCGCCGGCGCGCAAACGATTGTTTTCAAACTCCAGTTCATCAGGCGAACAGATGTGCGTCGGATAACCTTCCTTCTCAAAGAACTCTTTGAAAAGTTCAAACTCATTCTGCGTCGGCATGTCTTTCAGATCGACGATGGCAATTTGCGGGGTGCTGTCAGGCGTGCGCCCGAGAAACTCTTCGTAAGAATCGAGCAGCACCTCAAGCATGAAGCGCCGCCCGTACATCGGTCGCACGTTATAGCTCTCACCGAACTTTTGCATCACCGGAAGCCGCGAAAAAATATCGTAGGCGGCGTCGACATACGCAATTCCCGCCGGACTCTCTCCATTGAGTTCTACAAAACTGTAGGCCTTTTCAGTGAGAAACGAATCCAATCGCGCTGTAGGCGAAACCGCTCTGTAGCCCGGATCGATACTGATTAGTTCGCGCTCAATTTCCGTAACGCCCAGATCCACGACGATTGAATCGTCTGCGATCGCGGCGTCCTTCACCTTCTGAATAGCGGCCCACACGGTTTCGCAAGCGCTGCGAATCATGGCGAAATCGTCTTCGGCAACGAAGTGCGGACGAAGATAAGGCGACAAGCGGCGGCCGCCAAAAATCAGCTTTGCTTGCTCGAGCCCTTCATCGAGCAGCGCGCGCGAAGATTCTGCCAGCTCGTTGTCGCGGAGCAGTTCGTGATAACGCGTAACGGCGTCATTCAACATAGGCGTCGGCTACGAATCGTAAATTGAGCAATGCGTCAGAAGGGCGTTAGAGTATCACAGCCGCATGAGGCGCGGCCAAGGTTGGGGAACAAAGGCAAACGTTGCGGCCCTGTTATTTGTTGGCGGGAATCGCGATGGTCAACTTCTTTTTATTACGAACGACCACGACCGTCGTATTGGTGCTCTTGTTTAGCAGTCCTGAAGCTGAGCGGGTAACGATCGAGTTACCGTTTACTGATTCGATCACATCGCCGGGCCGGAGGCCCGCAGCGGATGCCACGCTATTTGGCTGCACATAAACGATGAGCAAGCCACCAGTTGCACCCAAGCGCGCGGCGACCTTTGGTTTGATGGCGATGGCTTCAATTCCCGGCACCAGCATTGGTGGCGGAACCCATGTCCGCGCGTCAAACATGATAGGTCCAAAAAACGGTTCGGGAGATTCTGCCAACTTGATCTTGAATGCCTCCAACGCTGCCGTGTCGGGACGCACAACGGTAAAATTAACAAAGCTTCCGGGCGCCGCGTCTTGAAGAAACATGGAAAAGTCTTCGGCGTTGTGAATCATTTCATCGTTCACTCGCAGGATGACATCGCCGGGCTTTAGCTCCGCTGTCGCTGCCGGACTTCCGGGAACAACCGAAGTAAGGAGAATGCCCAGTCGTTTCTCGGCCAGTGCCCGGGCGCGATCGCCTTGCCAGCCAACCTTCAAGATGCGCTCGAGCGTGAGCCTGCCAATCGGCTCCCCACGCACCCCTAGCCACGGCCGCGGCACACTTGCCTGTCGCGCAATCACGCGTCCGGCCGCGCTGCGAACCAACCTAACGGGTAATATCGAGGCCTCGTCGCCCTCGACCGCGTTTACAATGCCCAGTGGTTCTCCGGAGCTATTAACGGCAACAGCTCCGATGTTTGCCTGCGTGATCTTTGGCGACTTGATCCGGACTCGAGCCAGCGTTTTCGTTGCGGTCCGCGTTACGTCGACAACCGTAGCTTCAGTTTCGCCGACACGAACATAGATGCCCGCCTTCGCACCTGGCTCATTTTGTGAAACCGGTTCCGGTCCAATCAAGCGCACGCGTTGCCCGGGTTGAATAGAATCCTCGGTTGCATCCGTACTCTTGGGAAGATCGCTGGTGCTCAGCGTAATTACTGACAGTCCGGTCAATCCGTCGAGGCCCACGTAACGCCCCAGCAGATTTCTGCCGTCGCGCGTGACGATCTTCACATCGACGGTAGCAAAACTTCTCTGAAATGCATTTGGTGGGAGAGCGGAAATCGCCGCGGGTGCGCCTGGTCCGGATTTAAGTCTGGCGGAACCGGGCGGAGCCGGCGCGGTTGGCTGAGCCGGAGCAAACGGCAACGGTGGTGGTAGCTCGGCCTCTGCTTCGGGTAACCACGCGGCAATCGTTTGCCCGTCGCTCAATGCCAGCCCGGCGATCACGTTCGTATGAACTTGACCGCCCATCTGAAATGCCTCGTCAATATTTGCAAGCGCGCCAAACTGTTCATTCCCACGCAGCAGCAGGCGAATAACCTTTAGTCCATTAAGACGGTGCAGGATAGTAACAACCTGCGGCGCGGAGGCGCTGGTTTCAACTTGAACCGGCCGCGGCGGTTTGGTGATTTGCGATTCGGCTGTACGCGACACGGTAAGTAGCGTCTGCGCGGTTGCACTAACGCACAATACCAGGCCCAGCATCAGGGCTCTTGACGAACGAACTGTTTTAACAGATATCATTGCTTAACCGATCTTTGGCCTCTACCAGGAATCTCTCATCGCTGCGTTTACCGGCTTCGGATTTCGCGCCAGCACTCGTGACGATCCAAAACTCACTGTCGGCAGTGAAATTGTTCTGGAGCTTCCCCGCCCATCATCAACCGAAACTTTTAGTGATTGATAAGAAGTACCAAGCGGAAATACAGACGAACCTATGGCTGTTTCCGTCGGACGCAGGACTGGCGCAGGCGAGGCGCTTAGGTCTGTCGCTTTCACCCGTTCATTCCGCGCGACGGCGTATTGCGATAGCGAGCTTCCGTTGCCCTTGGTAACCTGCCGTCCCGGGGGACTGGCTTGAACATCGGTCGGATTTAAAGCGTTAGGGGGCGATGTTCCAGCCCGCGCGCCTTCGCTTCGCTTGTTTTCATCTAACTGCGCTGTTTGTCTATTTGACTCTGAAGCTGGTCCATTGGCTTGAGCTGCCGGCGCCGATTCCGTCCTTCGCGATCTCACATTCATCATAATTACCGCGAACCCCAGCAGCAAAACCAACGTTGCAAAGGCAGCAACTGAACGCATACCAAAACCATTGCCTGACAAAAGATCGCGACGCGCAGAGCGGGACGCGGTAAGGCGCGCGCGCAATTTAAAATCGAAATCGGCCGGCGCTTCGACCGTGCCGAGACTTGCCACCATATTCCTAAGTTCTTGCTGCTCATCGCCAAACTTTGCGCACGAAGCGCAGCGGCTTAAATGCTCGCGCACGGGCGTGGTTAGCAATTCGCCAGTTGCGGCTTCTTCAATTTCACGACGCACATCGCGACAGTCAGTTTTGTTCATGGTATTCCTCAGAAATAAGCTTTCATCTTCTCTCGCAAAAATCCTCGGGCCCGGCTGATGCGCGACTTCACCGTGCCTTCGCTGGTTTGCAGTATGCCGGCAATTTCCTCATAGGTGCGGCCATCCACATCGCGGAGAATAAGCGGCGCGCGATATTTTTCAGGAAGCGTGCTGATTGCCCGCGCGATCGCGTTGCGCCGTTCCGCATCAACCAACTCCTTATCAGGCAATGGCCGGTCGTCTGCGGGATTAAACTCCTGAGGTTCGCCTCCATCGCGCGACTGGAAGAACCCGGTCAGCGAAACCAGCTTGCGGCGTTTCCGCTTACGCAACTCACTGATCGCCAGGTTCGTCGCAATGCGATAGATGTAAGTTGAAAACGCATAGCTCGTCTGATAACGCTCGGCCGCGCGATAAACTCTCACAAAAGTTTCCTGAGCCAAATCAACAGCGCCGTCATAGTCGTTCGTCATACGATAGATGTAGCTGGTGATTTGGTTTTTGTATCGACTCACCAGCTCGGCAAACGCATCCTCGTCACCTACTCGCGTCGCTTCCAATAACGCGTGGTCAGTGGTCCGGCTCACAACCACCTCAGGCCGCAACGCGGCGGCGAAAGGGAGATTTTCTATAGTGGTTACAGTGTCCATCAGGGCAGGTAGGCTCTTACACGCACTGACGAGCGTCCTTAATCTTTAAGCGATATAGCTGCGTATTCAGGCGGCCTCCGACCTCGATTATACCCTGACCGACCACTGGCCGCAGTTCATACACGCCTGAGCGGCAGCAAGGTTCCGAAAGGATGACCTCAAGCTTACGCGTCGCATTTAGCCTCAAAAACTGAGGACTTTGCACTGGCCAGTCATGAAAAAGCGCGCCCCAAACTTAAAGGGCGCGCAGTAGACCGAGAACGAATGGAGAGTTGTTTTAGGCTTCTGGACTCTTAAACACGGAATCATCGATCTTGATTCCGAAAGTGACGGTCATGATCCGAGTCTCGACGCTCTCCCTGCCATTCTCAATTAGCACGGTTCGATATGGGACTAACGTGCTTTGAGCATATCGATAGTCGAAGAACTTGCGCACGAACTTAACTGGCGCGCCACCGGCAGAAGCAGGGTCCTCATACTCAAGCCAGAGAATGTGAAGAGTTTTCGCGCTGATATAATAGCGAGTGGATTGTTTGTCTTTGTCCACCAGATCCAGCACGTGAAGATCAATGCCCTTCTGCTTTTCCTTGCCTACCAAAGTCAGCGTGGAACCGTTTTCTTTGTAGCGCAGCAACGTGTCGATGCTGTGACGCTGTTGCGAAAGGAAAGTATTCGCTGCATCCTGCCGCGGAGTGAAAGCGGCGCCATTAATAATTCCCCACAGACGTCCGCCACCATAGATCAAAGAATATTCGAGGGTAGGCGCCTTCTGATCCAACCTGATCTTGTCTTTCTCCAGGCTCTCGCCGCGAACAAAGCGGCGTTCGTATGAAGCTTCTTCGTTCCTGCCGTCTGTGCCGTAGCGCACGATGCGCCCCCGCTCAATCCCATTGCGACGAATCTGCGACAGAATATTTCTTGAGCCGTAAACAAATATAGTCGATTCAGCCAGTTGTTCCGCGGTGAAATTCTTTGGCTGATCGGCGGCAAACGCACCGGTGCGATTGGAAATAATTCCCAGCAAAAGCGCGAAGCAAACTGAGAGGGTCAGGACTAAACGACGCAAGTTACTCTCCCGAAAATGGACTCCGAATCTTCAAATCAAAAGGCTGGCTGGGTCAAGCGGGCGGATTGTACCACACGCTCACCTGGAAAACCGTTAGGGGAAACGCGCCTTGAATTGATGCTCTTTCCGCGTCATCGGGATGCCCCTGGGGCTGAGAATTGAAGCCACTGTTCCAGCGATGGGCGGCTACGCCGCAGCCCTTGTGACCTGCAAAAAGCAGCTCAAGAATCCTCGAATTGACAAGTCTTCAGCTTAAATCGTAGGCTGCTTAGTTTTCCAACAGACGCTAAAAACGTAAGTACGAAACTGACGTCAGTTCAGCGTGATTTGAGCACAAATAAGCTTTCGAGCAGGATGGA
>DASQPM010000360.1:0-7968 GCA_035643935.1 Pyrinomonadaceae bacterium
GGAATGTCTGTCCTACTCCGACGAAAAGGGACAGACAGGGATGCCTTTCCTGCTTGACGCGTGACGCGGTGATGAGAAGGGACAGGCAGGAATGCCTGTCCTACTTTAGGCGCGCGCCGTTGGGAATGTCTTCGGCAAAAGTGGCAAGGACCGGTTTGTCATTTTCACCGACAGAAGCGGCGAGCAGCATGCCCTGCGATTCGTGGCCGCGCATTTTGCGCGGCTTGAGATTGGCAACGACCGCGATCTTGCGTCCCACCATTTCTTCAGGCGTGTAATGCTCGGCGATGCCGGCGAGAATTTGGCGCGGCTTCTCTTCCCCAATATCGACTGTGAGCAATAGCAGCTTGTCGGACTTGGGAATGCGTGCGGCTGTCAACACCTGGCCAACACGCAGTTCAATCTTGGCGAAGTCAGCGATGTCGACGAAATTAGCGACGCCCGTCGCGCCGGGTACCGCGTCCGCTTCCGTCGCGTGTTGTGGCGTCGGCGGTTTCGTTTCATTCTGTGAGGCACCTGGAACTGCGTCGGCTTCAGTCGCGTGAGACCCGCTCGGTCGAACTCTTTCTCCCGGTGAGTCCGCGCGCATTGAAGTTCCACCATCGTCTGACTTCTGACTTCCCACCTCTGACCTCTGATCTCCGACCTCTGACCTCTGACCTCTGCCTTCTGACTCCTGCCTCCTGTCTTCTGTGTTCCGGTTTATCTCTTCGATGGTCTTTGCTTTATCGATGCGCGGGAAGAGCGCTTTGACCTCGCCGATAGGCGCGCCTTCCTTGAGTTCACCCCACTTAAGGTTTGCCGGATCCAGCTCGGCCAGTTTCTCGCTCAAGTTCAACTGGCTCCAGATTTCCTGCGTCGCGGCCGGCATTACCGGATAGAGCATGACGCACAGCCAGCGCAGCGTTTCCGCGGCACGATACAAAACAGCGCTCAACGTCTGGCTTTGGTTGACATCTTTTGCGAGCTCCCACGGTTTTGCTTCGCTGATCATTTTGTCGATACGCGCGATTATGGACCAGGCGACTTCGAGCGCGCGGCTAAACGAGTAAGTTTCAAGTTCCTGAAGGTATTGCACGCGCGCGTGCTCGATGAAACCGGCAATGGTGGTGGCGTCGGTGTCTACGCCGGTGCGCTTCGCCAGCAGTAACTTGTCTTCCGAGATTACACCTGAAGGCACCCGGCCGCTGATGTACCGCTTAATCATTGTCAGCGTGCGACTGGAAAGATTACCCAGCCCGCTGGCCAGATCGCTGTTGGTGCGATCGATGAGCGCTTCATAACCAAAGCGTCCGTCCTGGCCGAACACCATCTCGCGCAAACAAAAATAACGAATAGCATCCACTGGGAAATGTTTGCTGAGCACGTCCAGGTCGATTGTGTTACCGAGCGTCTTGGACATCTTTCTGCCGTTTGGATCCAGCCACATGCCATGGGCCACGATGCCACGCGGCTGGTCGACGCCTGCCGCCATCAGAAACGCGGGCCAATAAACGGCGTGAAAGCGCAAAATGTCTTTGCCGACCAGATGCAATGCCGGCCAGAATTTCTCAAAACCGACTGCGCGATTTTGTTGTTCGTTGCCAAAGCCGATCGCAGTGATGTAGTTCGTGAGAGCATCGAACCAGACGTACATCGTGTGCTCGGGATCGTCGGGCACGGGGACGCCCCAACTTACGGAAGTCTTCAACCGGCTAACGGAAAGATCCTGCAAGCCGCCGCGCACGAAGCTGGTGACTTCATTCCTGCGCGTTTCCGGTTGCACAAAGTCAGGTCGCGATTCGTAAAGCTCGAGCAAGGCATCGCCGTAATCAGAAAGCCGAAAGAAGTAACTGTCTTCGGAAATGCGATCGAGCGCTATGTCGTGAATCAGGCAGGTTGGCGGGTCGCCGGCGTTCTTTGGTTTTGCATATTCATCTTCAGTCTTATATGCGGCGCAGGCTGCGCAAAACCAACCTTCGTAGTGACCTTTGTAAATTGCTTCGTTGCCCTTAGGTGTTTTCGCTCGGGCCGCGCGCCGCCAGAATTCACTGACGCCTTCGTAGTGAAAGGGCTCGCTCGTGCGCATGAAAATGTCGTAGCCGCCGTGTTCTGTGTCCAAACCAAACTCGGCAGTCATCTTTTTAAAATAGTTGACAACGTAATCCGCTTGCTCTTTAGGTGTGCGATTGTTCTGCTGGGCAGCACGCTCGATGTTGATGCCATGCTCGTCGGTGCCGGTGAGAAAAAACGTTTCAATTCCCTGCTGGCGTTTGTGACGCGCGATCGTGTCCGCCACAATCATCGTGTAGAGATGACCGAGATGCGGCAGACTGTTGGCGTAGTAGATTGGGGTTGTCAGGTAAAAGGTCTTCATCGAGAAGTTGCGTCAAGCCAACCGAGCAAGTTTGAAAAACATTTTCCATTTATCATTTGACATCACTACTGTCCCAACGTTGCTTTGGTCTTTGGCCGTAGTCTATTGAAATTTCTAGAGTTAAGTCCTATGCGAGTAAAAATCGATTTGAATTCAAAACCGGCAAAGCCAATGCTTCCGCTACACATGCGGAAGGAGCTGGCTGATGAATGCAGGCAAATCGATCTTCTCACAACTGATGGACTTTCTCCCTTCACCCGAATTTCGCCAATGCGTCGAACGTTACCGCGGAGACTACAAGCTCAAGAGTTTCTCCTGTTGGGATCAGTTTCTTTGCATGGCCTTTGCCCAACTGACGTACCGAGAAAGCTTGCGCGATATCGAAGCCTGTCTGCGCGCTCACCAAAACAAGCTCTATCACCTGGGGATCCGCGGCCGTGTCTCGCGCAACACCTTAGCGAACGCCAACGCGGTACGGGATTGGCGCATCTATTCCGACTTCGCTCATCTGCTCATCAGCCAAGCCAGAGAGCTTTACCGCAACGACGACTTCAGCCTGGCCTTGCAGCAAACGGTTTATGCCCTCGATGCTACGACCATCGATCTTTGTCTCTCGTTGTTTCCCTGGGCCAAGTTCCGCAAGCGAAAAGGTGCTGTGAAACTCCATACCTTGCTCGATCTGCGGGGCAACATTCCTACGGTAATCATCATTACTCACGGCCTAATTCACGAGGTCAACATTCTCGAACAACTAACTTTCGAGGCTGGCGCTTTCTATCTGATGGACCGGGCTTATCTCGACTTTCCCCGCTTACACCGACTCCATTTGGCCTCCGCATTCTTTGTCACACGCGCGCGCAAAAGATTCGATTGCCAGCGGCTCTACTCTTCGCCAGTCGACCGAACCACCGGAATCATTTGCGATCAGATCGTGACCTTGGCCAATCCAGTTCCGCGCGCCGGCTTTCCCGACAAACTCCGCCGTATCCGCTATTTCGATGCTCAGCAGGAACGACGGCTGGTTTTTTTGACGAACAACTTTACCCTGCCCCCGCTGACCGTAGCTCACCTCTATCGCAGTCGCTGGCAAGTGGAATTGTTCTTCAAATGGATCAAGCAACATCTCCGGATCAGAAAGTTCTACGGTACTTCGGAGAATGCCCTCAAAACACAAATCTGGATCGCCATCTCGGTCTACGTGCTCGTGGCGATTGTCAAAAAGCAATTGAAGCTCGAAGGCAGCCTCTACAGAATTCTACAGATCTTAAGCGTCACGCTTTTCGAGAAAACCCCGATTTTAGAGGCGCTTTCATTAGCCGATTGCGAAATGGAGTTAACTACTCCTTGCAAACAACTGATCCTGTTCCACTAACGTTGGGACAGTAGTGATTTGACATTTCTCATTTGTCATTGGCGATCAAGCTATTGAAGTACAACATTATAATTGTACGTCCGGCTATGCCGGCTGATGTGCGGAAGGGCTTCGCCCTTCCGAAATCTTCAAAACCTGATTGGGGCTATGCCCCAGTTTAATTTGGACAGTCCAAATATTGGGGCGCAGCCCCGATTAACACCCTAAAACACCGGAAGGGCGAAGCCCTTCCGCACATCAGACGGCATAGCCGTTAGCCCGACCGCTCGCGGTTTTGCGTTGTCTTCGCCATCCGGAAATGCCAGATGAAAAATGTCAAATGGTAAATGGAAAATCTGGTTTGTGTTGACACCTCAGCAACACGGTCTACGCGAGTCACCGTTTACTTCTTCTTGGCAAACTCGTCAGTCGGCTTAAAACGCGGCATCGCCGGATCGTTTGCGATGCGCATTCCAATCGCCATCGCAATCTCCGTCTCCTGGATCATTCCCTGATAGTTCCAGTTGGGATCGAATTCATCAGAAGGCTGATGGTAGTGCTGAGTGTTGTAAGCATCGAACTGCTGCTTACCCCAACCCTTGGGCCGGCCTACAAAATCATCACCCTCTTTCAAACTGATCGACGGCACGCCGACTTTTGCAAAGGGAAAGTGATCGGACCGATAGAACGAGCCTTGCTCCGGACGCGAATCGGGCGAGACGCGCAGGCCTCGTTCACGCGCCACCGCCTGGACAATCGCCTCAAGGCTGGAACGCTCTGCACCCAACGGGTTGAAATCGCGAGTTATGCCTAGCATGTTCATGGAATCGAGATTGACGTCGGCTGCAGTTTTGTTTACCGGCACGAGCGGATGTCTTGAGTACCATTCAGCACCAAGCAGGCCCTGCTCCTCCGCGGTTGGAAACAGAAACAGACTTGAACGCCGCGGCCGTTGCGCCGGCGGCAGTTTGGAAAGCGCTTCGGCAATTGCGAGTATCGCCGCGCAACCGGTCGCATTGTCCACCGCTCCGTTGTAAATCGTGTCACCTCTCTTGTCAGGTGCGCCGATGCCGAAATGGTCCCAATGCGCCGAGTAAACCACGTACTCATCTTTTAGCTTCGGGTCGCTGCCGGGGAGAATGCCGACAACGTTCGGCGCTTCGACGCGTTTCAGTTCACTCTTCAGATTGATCTTTCCCTTGAGATTCAGTTTGACAGGTTGGAAATCGCGCGAGGCCGCTTTGGTGCGCATATCGGCGAGATCGTAACCGGCCAGCTTCATGATCTTTTGTGCCGTGTCGTTTGTCACCCAGGAGCGCATTTTCAAAAACGGAGAGGCGTCGCCGGGCGTGCGGGCAATGTCGAAACGCCACGAACCGTTAGAAGTTCGCACAACGCTCCAGGGATAACCAGCAGACTCGTCGGTGTGCAATAGAATCACGCCCTCCGCGCCGCGGCGCGCAGCTTCTTCAAACTTGTAGGTCCAGCGGCCGTAATACGTCAGTGTCTTACCGCCAAAAAGATTTGGCTCTGCCGTGGTTGCCGGCGGATCGTTTACCATCATTACCAAAATCTTGCCGCGATAATCCGACGCGTCGCCTTTGTAGTCGTTCCACTTCTGTTCTGGGGCGTTGATGCCATAGCCGACAAAAA
The DNA here is from genome assembly GCA_035643935.1 of Pyrinomonadaceae bacterium. GTDB lineage: Bacteria > Acidobacteriota > Blastocatellia > Pyrinomonadales > Pyrinomonadaceae > PSRF01. The sequence continues at coordinate 5,361 of DASQPM010000360.1, forward strand.
CCAAATCCGTATCAAGGTCAACATCCTCCGTCTGGGCCCCGGTAAACGCGACATAAGCGTCGGCAAACTTGAAAGTCTCTTTGCCGTTGTGTCCCGAGACAACAAGTTTCGTATTCGGATCAGCCTTCACGCCCACCAGCGAAACGGGTTGAAAGAAACTGCCATTCGCGCCGGCGCCTTTCAACCCCATTGCTTCCATTTCAGCGGCGATATAGTTGGCGGCGAGTTCGCCACCGCGCGCGCCGGTGCCGCGGCCTTCCAACAAGTCACTGGATAAGTAACGAACGCGTGCGCGCATTGCATCCTCGTTGAGAGCGACTTTTGTTTGTCCGCGGATTTGCGCGTAGCTACTAACCGCGAGCGCGCCGATCAGCGTGGCAACAATTAGATCTCGAAACTTGATCGATAGTCCTCGCATCCTCTTCTCACTCCTTACCTGTAATAAGTGCCATTGCTTCGGCGCGGGTGCGCGGGTCGGTGCGAAAGCCGCCGAGCACCGCCGAGGTAACTGTCTTGGCATCCGCTTTTCTAACGCCACGCAACGTCATGCACGTGTGTGCAGCTTCAATCACCACCATTACTCCAATTGGTTTCAATCCTTCGAAAAGTGTGTTTGCGATGTCGGTAGTCAAGCGCTCCTGGAGTTGCAGCCGGCGAGAAAACGTCTCGGCTAAACGCGCCAGTTTCGATATTCCCAGAATGCGTCCGTCGCGTGGGATGTACGCGATGTGACACTTGCCGACGAACGGCGCCAGATGATGTTCGCACATCGATGCAATGCTGATGTTTTTGACGATCACCATCTCATCGTGTTTGTCGTCAGGCAAAGGCACGACGTGCTGGGCGGGATCTTCGCGCATGCCCGAGGTTAGCTCGGCATACATCTCGGCCACACGTCTGGGTGTTTCCTGCAAACCCGGGCGTTCCGGATCTTCGCCAAGACCCTCGAGAATCATCCGCACCCCTTGCGCTATCAGATCAAGGTCAACAGCAGGATGTTCACTCTGCTGAGGGGTGTTGTCCGCCTGATGGGTAAACTTCGTTGCCATTTTTCCTGCCTGTAAAAAGAGTGGGGGCAAGCCCACCTTCCCAACCTGAGAGACATTCCCCCTAGCTCGTTAACCTCACATTAAAAGCCATTCGATCAAGAATCACAGCTCAACCAAACCCAGCTCATGGTCGGGAAGGTGGGCTTGTCCCCGCTCTGTGCGTCACTGTTTGGCGCTTTCGGCGAAAGCATTTCGCGCCGCCTCTTCTACGACCCGCAGCGGCACATTCGCGTTGCGCGCAGCTTGCCGGCATTGCTCATATTCCGGCATCTGCTTAACTATATGGCCGTTGAGTGCCGCTACTTTAACATCAATTGGCCCATACTGCGTTTCCACGCGCACGGTGCGACGCTCAAGTGCGCGGCGATTAACCTGGTAACTGCGAATGCCGAGTGTCGTCGTCTCACTAAAAAGAAGGTCCAGCAACTTCTCACGCTCGTCTTCGCGACAGAGCACTGACAACAAAACGCCGGGACGATTTTTCTTCATCTGGATGGGCGTGAAATAACAATCCAGTGCGCCCAGTTCAAACGCTCGCTCCATTACGTGCCCGAAAACTTGCGGCGACATGTCGTCGACATTTGTCTCCAACATCCAAAGCCGGGTTTCATGATGCTGCGCGTCCCCCGTTTCGCCAATTAGCACACGCAGTACGTTCGGAAACTTTTCATATTCACGCGTGCCGGCGCCGTAGCCAGTATGTTCAAGCTTCAACTGCGGCAGCGCGCCGTATTCCGAGCACACCGTGGTGATGATGGCGGCGCCAGTTGGTGTCAGCAGCTCGCCCTTAACTTCAGTCGAATAAAAAGGCGCGCCTTTTAATAACTCTGTCACGGCCGGTGGCGGCACTGGAAATCGGCCATGGTCCATCTCGACCATGCCGCTGCCGACATGCAATGCCGATGATACGAAATGCTCAATCCCGAGCAGGTCAAAACAGATGGCGGCGCCGACCACGTCGATGATGGCATCGAGCGCGCCGACCTCGTGGAAGTGAACTTTTTCAATAGGCTCGTTGTGTACGCGCGCTTCTGCTTCCGCGAGACGTGAAAATATTTTGGCGGCACGATCCTTTACGCTCTCGGCTAAACGCGAGTCGTAAATAATTTTGAGAATGTCCGACAGGTGGCGATGTGCATGTTCGGGTGCGGTCTGCACGCGCGCGTAAGTGGCGCTGATTCCGGAGCGATTCACTGTCTCGAACTCGATTGCATAACCTTGAACGTTGAGGAGCGCAAGCTGAGCTTTCAGCTCTTGCGGGTTAACTCCGGCGGCAACTAGCGCGCCGAGAATCATGTCTCCGCTGGCACCGGCAAAACAATCGAAGTAGAGAGTCTTCATAAGCGGGTGAATGGTAACAGAGCGCAGTCAGATAATGCCAAATGCGAAGACGGAACAAGTCATTACCGTTGCACTTGAACGTAGTGGCATGAGGTCAGTACCAGCGCGCGGTAGCGGGTGGGTTGCGGGATTCTTCCAATTTCCGATTGCCAAATTGGCCTTATCGCCAGCCGCCAATCGGAAATCGGCGATTGACAATCGGCAATCATGTGACCCAC